>JAUNTV010000032.1:0-8649 GCA_030538515.1 Paracoccus sp. (in: a-proteobacteria) | reverse complement strand
AACGCCCCGCCAGCCAGCGGGGCGTTTTCGTTTCGGGGCCTCAGCCGCCGCGCTGATCGAATGCGGCCCTTATTGCGTCGATCCTGTCCATCCGGTGATGTGCATCATCGACATATTCGCCCATATAGCGGGCATCGGCCTCGCTGCTGCAAACCGGCAGCGGCCTGTTACTCCGCAGCCAATTGGCCACATACTTATCCACCTCTTGGGTCTCTTCCGGCCCGAACTCGGGGATCTCTGCCAAAGCCCGGTCCCGGTCGATCCGCAACTTGCCGCTATGGCACTTCTCGGCATATTCGGCGTGAAGATGAAAATCGACCTCAGCCCTCGTCTTGTCGAAGGTCAGCGCCCTGAGCAAGCCCGCACGGCTGAGCTCGCTGACCATCCTCAGATCGTCCTCATTGAGTTCGCCGGAATATGTCAGCTCGGGCAGGCCACCGAAATATCGCTTGATGGTGTCACCGTCGATGCGCAGCAGATCAATCGCATTGGCGAGTTGGAGCAAGCTTAACGCCACCGCAACCAAAGCCAGCACGCGCCCGGCCAGCGTGACGCCCCCGCGCCGCAAAAACGGCGCGGCCATGGAAAACGCGACCAGCGACAGGATGACCCCGGCAAGGTTGAAGCGGCTGTCCTGGACGGTCTGGCCGTTGATGGTGGTGACATTCGTGGTCCCGATGAACAGCACGAAAGGCAGCAAGGCCAGAATGATCGCGATGATCTGCCGCCTGTGGCCCCTGGGTTGCAGGCTGTATGTCGGGGTCTGGGCGCTGCTCATCGGGCCTGTCCTTTTGTTGTCCGTGGCGCGAAGGTTAGAAAGCGTGCTCTGCCGCGTCAACAGCGGTGGGTGCCGTCGCTTTGTGATTGAATGCGCCGGGGCTTGCCCCTACCGTCCGGCATGACGCAAACAGGGGGTATCGCCATGACCATTCAATCCGTTGGAATCGTGGGCGCGGGCCAGATGGGCAATGGCATCGCCCATGTCTTCGCGCTGGCGGGCTATGATGTGCTGATGACCGATATCAGCCATGAAGCCATGGACAAGGCGCTGGCTCTGGTCGCGAAGAACCTTGACCGGCAGGTCCGGGGCGAGAAGATCACCGAAGCCGACAAGGACGCGGCGCTTGCGCGTATCAGGACCACCACGACGCTCAGCGATCTGGGCGGCTGCGACCTGATCATCGAGGCCGCGACCGAAAAGGAAGCCGTCAAGCACAAGATATTCGAGGAACTGCTGCCCCATCTCAAGCCCGAAACGATCCTGACCTCGAACACCTCGTCGATTTCGATCACCCGGCTGGCCAGCCGCACCGACCGGCCCCACAAGTTCATGGGCTTCCATTTCATGAACCCCGTGCCGATCATGCAACTGGTCGAACTGATCCGGGGCATCGCCACCGATCAGGAAACCTATGACATCCTGCTTGGTGTGGTCGAAAAGATCGGCAAGACCGCCGCCACCGCCGAGGATTTCCCCGCCTTCATCGTCAACCGCATCCTGATCCCCATGATCAACGAGGCGGTTTATACGCTTTACGAAGGCGTGGGTTCGGTCAAATCCATCGACCAGTCGATGAAGCTTGGCGCGAACTGGCCGATGGGCCCGCTGGAACTGGGCGATTTCATCGGGCTGGATACCTGTCTGGCGATCATGAACGTGCTGCACGACGGGCTGGCCGATACGAAATACCGGCCCTGCCCGCTGCTGGTGAAATATGTCGAAGCCGGCTGGCTGGGGCGCAAATCGGGGCGCGGCTTCTATGACTATTCCGGCGATACGCCGGTGCCGACGCGCTAGACCGGAACCGCCTGCGGGGGTTGCCGGACCGGGATCTGGATATTTATGGACAGAAGAAACCCGGCGCCTGCGCGGATTGCCGGGCGGGCGGCGAGAGGGGCCGGGAACATGCCTCCGGCCCGTTTTTCAGCCTCGCTCGGCCAGAATGCGTTCGAATGTGGCGCGGTCCGGGGCAGCGCGCAGCCTTGCGAGATGGGCCTTGCGGGCGCGCAGGTCATCGTCCATGTCACGCAGCACCTCGGCCCGGTAGCGCGCGAAGGCGGGGCTTTCGGCGCGGTTTTCGGGCGCGGAAAGCCGCCTTGAGCCGAACACATAGACCCCAAGCGCCAGCCCCACCGGCCAGACAAAAATCAGAGACAGGATCAGCGCGGCGATCCAGCCCGGACGCCCCCGCCCATCCAGCCAGTCACGCGCCATGATCAGCGCATCATTGATCCGGTTGAAAAACCCTGTCTGATAGTGCATGCCATCCTGCATTCCGCACACCCTTCCCCTGGCCGAGGCCCCGCGCGCCCCGCGTCACAGCTAAGGAGATAGGGGTCCGCGCACCGCAATCAAGCCTGCGGCCTGGGCCCGACCAGCCCCAGCCCGCGCAGATAGGTCAGCACACAGGAATTCAGCATGTCCAGCGCGGCCCCCACGCCACCGGGGAATTTCGGATTGCGGGCAAAGACTTCGACGATGCCATGGCTCATCGCCCAGATATGGTTAGCGACCAGCCGGGCGGGCGGGCGCTGATCCTCGGGCAGATAGTCCAGAAGCGCCGCGATCGCCTGTAGCAGCACCGCAAAGGCACGCCCCGATTCAGCGGCAAGGACCGCGCTTTCGTCGATTTCCAGCTTGCCGTTATACATCACCGTATAGTGACCCGGATGCTCAAGCGCGAATTCGAAATAGGCCCGGCCGACCCGCGCCAGCGCCGCCAGGGGGTCGGGTCCGCCATCGCCGTAAGCCTTGACCACCCGCGCGGCGAAGGCCTCGTATCCAAGACGGGCGACTTCCTCCAGCAGGTCGTCACGCCCCTTGAAATGGCGATAGGGCGCTGCGGCGGAAACCCCGGCGCGGCGCGCGGCCTCGGCCAGGGTGAAGGCATGCGGGCCGCGTTCCTCGATCAGATCAAGGGCCGCTTCGACAAGCGCTTCACGGAGGTTGCCGTGATGATAGGACTGGCGCGGCTGCATGGCTCAGCTTTCTTCGCCGAACCGCCCGGCGACAAGTGTGGCCAGGGCCTCGGCCAGCGCGGCGGCTTCGGTGCCCGACACTTCCAGCGCGATCTCGCTGCCGCGCCCGGCGGCCAGCATCAGAAGCCCCATGATGGAATCGCCCGAAACCGTCATGCCGTCACGGCTGACGCGGGCCTCGGCGTCGAAACGCTCGACCGTCTCGACGAATTTCGCCGAGGCGCGCGCATGCAGGCCCTTTTCATTGACGATGGGAAGCGTGCAACTGATGGGGTGGGTCATGCTCGGCTCATTGCGCGATCCGGCGCGGTGCCAGTTCGTCATGCACCGAATAGCTGTCGATATATTTACGCCCCGCATCCACGGCATGGGCGGCGGCTTGTCTGGTGGACAGATGACGCATCTTGGCCAGTTTCACAAGCATGGGCAGATTGGCACCGTAAAGGATCACCCGGTCACGCACCGAACAGGCCGGCAGCGCCAGGTTAGAGGGGGAACCCCCGAAAATATCGGTGACGACGACCACGCCGTCCCCCTCGTCGACCTCATCGGCGGCCTCGCATATCTCGCGGCTTTTGGCGGCGCGGTCGTGGTCGTCCTCAATCGTGACGGTGCGCACATTGGATTGCGGCCCCACGACATGTTCCATCGCCGAGAGATATTCCCGTGCCAGCCCGCCATGTGCGACGATGACAATTCCAATCAAACCTGCGTTCCCCGAACGGTCGAACCCGAATCGGCGCGCGGCTTTTCTGCATCGCGGCGTTCGAGTTCCCGGTGACGTATGGACACCTGCCAGCCCTGTTCGGCAAGCGCCTGTGACATGATTTCCGCCATCGAGACAGAACGGTGCTGCCCGCCCGTGCAACCGAAACCGATGGCGAGATGGGTCTTCCCCTCGGCCAGATGGGCGGGCAGCACGAACAGCACCAGATCGCGCACCTTCTGGCTGAATTCCTCGAACCGCGGGTCAGAGCGCACGAAATCGCGCACCACCTGATCGCGGCCGTCAAGGCTTCGAAGCTGGGGATTCCAGTAGGGATTTTCAAGGAAACGGCAATCGAACATCATGTCGATGCCGCGCGGCACGCCGCGCTTGTAGGAAAAGCTCTGCACCGAAACCGCAAGCTGGCGGCCGGGATCGATCTCGAAGAAGCGCGCCAGTTCCGCCTTCAGGTCATGGGGCGACATATCGGATGTGTTGACCAGCACATCGGCGCGCGCACGGATCGGGGCCAGCAGGTCCTTTTCGGCCAGAATGCCGTCCAGCGGCGCGCCGCCCCCCGCCATGGGATGGCGTCGGCGGGTCTCGTTGAAGCGGCGCACGAGGGTGGTGGAATCGCAATCCAGATACAGCACCTCGGCCATGTAATCGGGGTGCCGGGTCAGCCGGTCGATCAGCTCGATCACCGCCGAGGCCGAGAAGTCGCGGTTGCGCACATCCAGCCCAAGCGCCAGCGGTGCGGCGCGCGCCGGACCGTCCAGCAGGCGCGGCACCAGCGACAGCGGCAGATTGTCGATGGCCTCATATCCCAGGTCTTCCAGCACATTGATCGCGGTCGAGCGCCCAGCACCGGACGGGCCAGTGACCAGCACCAGCCGGGTCGAGGCATTCACCTGGCCCGCCACCGGGGCAGGATCGTCAGGAGCGGTTGCTTCACTCATCACGTGGCCGGTAACAACTCACCTCGGTTACTAGGCGACCCCCCCGCAAAAACAGGCAGATCGCAGAAGAAAGATGCTCTGTCAGCGGCCCGAGGACAAGGGGAAGCGATACTTCCCCCACGTCACTGTTGCGGATTGGCGGCAGCCTGTCGGTCTCGGTCCGGGCCAGGTCAACCACCAGATCGATCGGGCCGGGGGCGTGGGGGACGCGCATCAGCCCGATGCCGCGCGCCTCGATCAACCCGGCCAGCCGCGCGGGCGGGCGCGCCCAAAGCCGCGTATCCCGGCGCATCAGGATCACCCGGTCATCGGCGATCAGCCTGCCGCCAAGCGCGATCAGCCGCATCGCAAGGCTGGATTTCCCGCTGCCCGACGGCCCGAGAATCAGCACGCCCCGCCCCGCCATCTGCACCGCCGAGGCATGGATGCTTTCATCCGCAACCTTATTTCCGGTCATATTCCGGGCACCCGCCTGGCCATTTCGCAGTTGCAGCATCGCTGTTTGCGCTAAACGCTTCTGATTTCGCTAACATGGGCGCATCGCCTCTTTTTTCACAAAACTGCCATGTTATAGGGGCCAGAGACAGGCCCCCTGTCCAGCCAGCAGCGGAGATTTCAGACATGTCGCAGACCCGTGCCAACCCCAGTTTCAAGCTTGAAGATCAGGGCATCATCGGGGCGGGCGCGGTCTATTACAACCTGCCGGAACCTGCGCTGATCGAACATGCCATTGCGCGCGGCGAAGGAAGGCTTGGTCTTGGCGGGGCTTTCCTGGTCTCGACCGGGGCGCATACGGGGCGTTCGCCCAGGGACAAGTTCGTGGTCCGCTCGGCCGGGGTCGAGGATACGATCTGGTGGGAAAACAACGCCCCCATGGCCCCCGACGCATTCGAGCGGCTGCATCAGGACATGCTGGCCCATATGAAGGGGCGCGACTATTTCGTGCAGGATCTTTACGCGGGCGCCGATCCGGCGCTGCGCCTTGACGTGCGGGTGGTCTCGGAACTGGCCTGGCACAGTCTTTTCATCCGCCACCTGCTGCGCCGCCCCGAGGCGTCGGAACTGGCCGCATTCATTCCCGAATACACGATCATCAACTGCCCCGGCTTCAAGGCCGATCCGGCGCGTCACGGCTGCCGCTCGGAAACCGTGATCGCGCTGAATGTCGAACGCAAGCTGATCCTGATCGCCAATACGGAATATGCGGGCGAGAACAAGAAAAGCGTGTTCACGCTGATGAACTACCTGCTGCCGGGCCGGGGCGTCATGCCGATGCATTGCAGCGCCAATCACGCGCCGGGCGACGATCAGGACGTGGCGATCTTCTTCGGCCTGTCGGGCACCGGCAAGACCACGCTTTCGGCGGACCCCTCGCGCGTGCTGATCGGGGATGACGAACATGGCTGGTCGGACAGGGGCGTCTTCAATTTCGAAGGCGGCTGCTATGCCAAGACCATCAACCTGTCCCCCAAGGCCGAGCCGGAAATCTACGCCACCACCGGCAAATTCGGCACCGTGATCGAGAATATGGTCCATGACCCCGATACGCTGGTGCTGGATTTCAAGGACGCCTCGATCACCGAAAACATGCGCTGCGCCTATCCGCTGGATTATATCTCGAACGCCTCGCATTCAGGTCTGGGGGGGGTGCCCCGGAACGTGATCATGCTGACCTGCGATGCCTTTGGCGTGCTGCCACCCATCGCGCGGCTGACCCCGGCGCAGGCGATGTATCACTTCCTGTCGGGCTTCACATCGAAAACACCGGGAACCGAGGTCGGCGTGACCCGGCCCACGCCGACCTTTTCGACCTGTTTCGGCGCGCCCTTCATGCCGCGCCGGCCCGAGGTCTACGGCCGCCTGCTGCAAGACAAGATCGCCGCGACCGGGGCCACCTGCTGGCTGGTCAACACCGGCTGGACCGGCGGGGCATTCGGCACCGGCGCGCGCATGCCGATTGCCGCCACGCGCGCGCTTCTGGCCGCGGCGCTTGACGGCTCGCTGAAGGGGGCGAGCTTCCGGCGCGATCCGAATTTCGGCTTCGAGGTTCCGGTTTCGGTTCCCGGCGTTTCCGATGCGCTTCTGGACCCGCGCCGGACATGGGCGGACGCGGCCGCCTATGACGCGCAGGCCGCGACGCTGGTGCAGATGTTTTCCGATAATTTCGCGCAATATCTCGACAAGGTGGACGATCAGGTCCGGCTTGCCGCCATCGGCTGATCCGACCGCCCCTGCCCGAATTGACGCCAGCCTTTCGCGGCTGGCGTTTTTCCTTGCCTGAATTGCGGTCATTCCCCGGTTGATCGGGACGCTGCGATCAACCAAAGTTGATCAGATCAAAAAACAACCCGGAGGAACACAGATCATGTTGAGATTCCTGTCGCGCCCAGCAACGAGGCTGGTCGAGCGCTGGCTGCCCGATGCTTTCGTCTTCGTGCTGGTGCTGACCATCATCGCCTTTCTGGCGGCGGTCCTGTATGAGCGCCAGACCCCGCTTGCGGTCGTGCAGATGTGGGGTGACGGGTTCTGGAACCTGCTGAGCTTCAGCATGCAGATGCTGCTGGTTCTGGTAACGGGCTATATCCTTGCGACCTCGCCGCCGGTGCGCAAGCTGCTGACGCGGCTGGCCGGGCTGGCGTCAGGCCCCGGTCAGGCGATCATTCTGGTGACGGTCGTGTCACTGGCCGCAAGCTGGATCAACTGGGGCTTCGGCCTTGTCGTGGGCGCGATCTTCGCCAAGGAGCTTGCGCGCCAGATCCGCGTCGATTACCGGCTTCTGGTCGCCTCGGCCTATTCGGGCTTTGTGATCTGGCATGGCGGGCTGGCCGGCTCGGTGCCGCTGACCATCGCGACCGAGGGGCATTTCACCGTCGATCAGATCGGCATCGTGCCGACTTCGGAAACCATCTTCGCGTGGTGGAACCTGCTGATCGTGGGGCTGATTTTCGTCACCCTGCCCTTCATCAACCGCCTGATGATGCCCCGCGAGGATGAGACCGTCCTTGTCGATCCCGCCAAGCTGGATCGCCAGGCCGAGCTGCCACCGCTTGGCCCCAATGCCACCCCCGCCGAACGGGCCGAGGCATCCCCGATCCTGATCTGGCTGGTCGCCCTGCCCGGTCTGGCGTGGCTGGTGCAATATTTCTGGGGCGGCGGCGCGCTGAACCTGAATGTGGTGAACTTCCTGTTCCTGATGGTCGGCATCGCCATGCACGGTTCTGCCCGCAATGTGCTGGCGGCGCTTGACGATGCGGTGCGCGGCGGCGCGGGGATCGTGATCCAGTTCCCCTTCTATGCCGGGATCGCCGCGATCATGGTGCAATCGGGGCTGGCGGCCTCGATGTCGAACGCTTTCGTGTCCATCTCGACCGCCGATACGCTGGCCTTCTGGTCCTTCATCTCGGCCGGGCTGGTCAATATCTTCATCCCCTCGGGCGGCGGGCAATGGGCGGTTCAGGCCCCGATCATGCTGCCCGCGGCCGAGGCCCTGGGCGCCGACATGACCCGCGTGGCCATGGCCGTCGCATGGGGTGATGGCTGGACGAATATGCTGCAACCCTTCTGGGCGCTGCCGCTTCTGGGCATCGCCGGGCTGAAGGCGCGCGATATCATGGGCTATTGCCTGATCGTTCTGGTCTGGACCGGGCTGATCATCGGCGGCGTGTTCCTGTTTGCCTGAACACGGCTGCGCAAGGGAAAGGGCCGGGCCATCGTGCCCGGCCTTTTCATGTCAGCCCGTCAGATCGGCGCGCAGGCCCGCGCCAGCCAGTCACGCACGGATGCATCGACCAAAGGCCCGATCCGCGCCAGGACATCCGCGTGATAGGCATCCAGCCAGTCGCGTTCCGGCCCCGACAGCATGTCACGCAGGATCAGTCGGCGATCGATGGGCGCGAAACTCAGCGTCTCGAACCCCAGAAGATCGCGGCCATCGGGGCTTTCGGCGGGGGTGACGACCAGCAGGTTCTCGATCCTGATGCCGAAGGCCCCCTCGCGGTAATAACC
>JAUNTV010000031.1:13671-15595 GCA_030538515.1 Paracoccus sp. (in: a-proteobacteria) | reverse complement strand
AGCGGGGTGCTGATCGCCATCGGCGCGGTGGTCGCGCTGATCGTCGCGGGCTATTATCTGCTGGACCGTTTCTTCGCGCTGCTGGCCATGTCGCGCACGCGCGAGGTGCTGACGGCGGGCGCGCTGCTTGTCGTGCTTGGCTCGGCGCTGCTGATGGACTGGGCGGGGCTGTCCATGGCGATGGGGGCCTTTATCGCCGGGGTCATGCTGTCGGGTTCCAGCTATCGCCACCAGATCGAAACCGATATCGAGCCTTTCCGCGGCCTGCTGATGGGGCTGTTCTTCATGGCCGTGGGCATGTCGCTGGATCTGTCGATCGTGGTGCATGAATGGCCGATGCTGCTGGCGCTGCTGGCAACCTTCGTGCTGGTCAAGGCCGCCGGGATCTACGGCGTGGCGCGGCTTTTCGGCTCGACCAACCGGCAGGCGCTGCACCGCACCAGCATGTTCGCGCAGGGCGGCGAATTCGCCTTCGTGCTCTATATCGGGGCGGTGTCGGGGGGTGTCATCACGGACCACCAGAACGCGCTGTTTTCAACCGTGGTCATCATGTCCATGGCGCTGACGCCGCTGATCATCATGGCCGCCGACCGTTTCCTGACCGATGACGCGCCGTCGATGGAAGGCGTGGACGAGGCCCGCGACCTGCACGGTCAGGTGCTGATGATCGGCTTTGGCCGCTTCGGCCAGATCGTGTCGCAGGTGCTGTTGCGCGAACGTGTCGATGTCTCGGTGATCGAAACCGACCCTGAACTGATCCGCATCGCCAATGACGCCTTCGGCTTCAAGATCTTCTATGGCGACGGCACCAGGCTGGACATTCTGCACCATTCCGGTGCCGAGGATGCCGAGGTCATCATGGTCTGCGTCGATGACCCGAAAACCGCTGACCAGATCGTCGAACTGGTCAAGCACGAATTCCCGCTGGCCAAGCTGCTGGTGCGCGCCCGCGACCGCCGCCACGCGCGGGAACTGATCCGCGCCGGGGTCGATTTCGAAATCCGCGAGACGCTGGAATCGGCCTTCGTCATGGGGGCGCAGGGCCTGCGTGAACTGGGCAGTTCCGAGGCCGAGATCGAGGATGCGGTACAAGACATCCGCCGCCGCGACGCCGAACGCCTGGCGATTCAGGTGCAGGGCGAATTGCGCGACGGCCTGGACCGCATGATCCGCCCGATGCCCGAACCGCTAAGCGCGCGGGGCCGCGCCGCCGCCAGCGACGGGGCCATCGGCGGGACCGGCACGCCCGGCTGACGGCAGAAGACCACACATGACGGCCCGAGGGGATGCCTCGGGCCGCTTCGGCATCGGATCACCGATCGCTCAGACCGCGCGGGCCGCCATGGTGGCGCGCACCCACCATGCAAGCTCGTCCAGAAGCGCCGCCAGCGCCGGTTGCAGCAGGGCATCGATCTCGGCCATATCGGCGTTCTGGCCAAGCGGGCTGACCTTCATGAACTCGCCCCCGCCGATATGGACGGCATGGCGGGTGGGCACCATCATCAATTCGACCGCGATGGCGCGCAGATGTTCGACGGCACGGGCCGCGCCCAGCCCCCCGTAACCCACCGCCGCCAGCGGCTTGTGGTTCCATTCCGTATAGGCCTGATCCAGCGCGTTTTTCAGCGCCCCGGTGATCGAATGATTATACTCGGCGGTCAGCACGATATAGCCATCGAATGCGCCGATCTTCTTCTGCCAGGCCTGCGCGCGCGGGTCGGCACTGGGCATCCACGCGTTCGAGGCAACCTCATCGAACAGCGGCAGGTCGAAATCACGCAGATCGACCAGTTCGAAATCCATATCCTCGCGCTTCGCCAGATTCTCCATCAGCCATGCGGCGGGTTTGTCGGCGAAACGGCTTTTGCGGGTCGAGCCGATGATGACGGCGATCCGGGGCTTTTGCATCTTTCATCCATCCTTT
>JAUNTV010000031.1:0-13661 GCA_030538515.1 Paracoccus sp. (in: a-proteobacteria) | reverse complement strand
GCCTTGCCTGACACCAGCCGCGCAAACCGCAATGCGGCGTTCGTCAGAAACGAACGGAACGCCTCTTGCCATCCCTTGCCTCAGCCCCGAGTTTTCAGCGCATATCCGGGCCGCGCAACGCGGCCCCCATGATACAAGGAGCCAGCATCATGCGCGATATTCTTGAAATCACCCCTGCCCCGCCCGGCCATTGGGTCGGCGACGGCTTTCCGGTCCGGTCGCTTTTTTCGCATATGTCAGGCGATAACGGGACAACGCCTTTCCTGATGCTCGATTACGCCGGGCCACATGAATTCGCGCCCTCCGGGCATAATCGCGGCATCGGCGCCCATCCTCACAAGGGGTTCGAAACCGTCACCATCGTCTATCAGGGCGAGGTCGAGCACAGCGATTCAACCGGACAGGGCGGCGTGATCGGGCCGGGCGACGTGCAATGGATGACGGCGGGCAGCGGCATTCTGCACAAGGAATTCCACAGCCCCGCGTTCAGCCGCCGGGGCGGTGCCTTCGAGATGGTCCAGCTTTGGGTGAACCTGCCCGCAAAGGACAAATCCGCCCAGCCCGGCTATCAGGCGATCAGGGCGGCGGACATCCCCGCCCTCGATCTGCCCGGACATGCGGGCCATCTGCGCGTCATCGCCGGCAGCCATCAGGGCGTGCAGGGCCCTGCGCGAAGCTTCACGCCGATGGATGTGCTGGATCTGGCGCTGAAGGCGGGCGCGACCACCAGCCTGACACCGCCCGAAGGCCATAACGCGATCATCGTCACGCTGAGCGGGGCGGTGGTGGTGAACGGGGCGGCAAGGCTTGACGGACCTGCCAGCGCACGCCTGTCGCGCGAGGGCGGCGAGGTGGTGCTGAGCGCCGAAAGCGATGCGAAGCTTCTGCTTCTCTTCGGTGCGCCCATTGACGAACCGATCGCCGCGCGCGGACCTTTCGTGATGAACACCCCCGAAGAGATCCGCCAGGCGATGCGCGATTTCGGCGCGGGAAAATTCGGCCGGCTTTGAACGCGCAACGCCCCCCGCGCACCCGAACCGAACAAGCATTCGCAGAAGGAAAAAACACCATCAGGCCCGAAGACGCGGGCCTGAACACCCGTATCTTCGGCTTCTTCTGTCCCCAAATATCCCCGCCGGAGGCATGACCACGCAAGCCCCGCCCCCCGCGCTAGCAATTGGGCGAGTTCACCGCCAGACCACCAAGCGAGGTTTCCTTGTATTTTTCCAGCATGTCCTCGCCGGTCTGGCGCATGGTCTCGATACAGGCATCCAGCGGCATGAAATGCTCTCCCGTGCCGCGCAAGGCCAGCGCGGCGGCGGTGATCGCCTTGACCGCGCCAAGCGCGTTTCTTTCGATGCACGGCACCTGCACCAGCCCCAGAACCGGGTCGCAGGTCATGCCAAGGTGATGTTCCAGCGCGATCTCGGCGGCGTTTTCGACCTGCGCGGGCGTGCCGCCCAGAAGCTCGGCCAGACCGGCGGCGGCCATGGCGGATGCTGATCCGACCTCGGCCTGACAGCCGCATTCCGCCCCCGAGATCGAGGCATTGGCCTTGATCAGCCCGCCGATCGCCGCCGATGTCAGCAGATAGCGGTGCAGGGCGGGATCATCCGCGCCCAGGTCCAGCGTCTCGCGCGCATAGCGCATCACTGCCGGCACGATCCCCGCCGCGCCATTGGTGGGCGCGGTGACGATACGCCCGCCCGCGGCGTTTTCCTCGTTCACGGCGATGGCATAGGCGGCGACCTTTTCAAACGCGCTATGGGGCATGAGATTGCGCCCCGGCATGTCACGCGCCAGCTGCGGGGCGCGCCGCGCCAGATCCAGCCCGCCGGGCAGCGTTTTTTCGCGCGTGGCCAGTCCGCGATCCATGCAATCGGACATGGCCGCGACGATTTTCGACAATGCCGCCTGCAATTCGGCCCCCGAATGGCGCATCAGCTCGTTCCGGCGCTTCATCTCGCTGATCGACAGGCCCGAATCTGCGGCCATCTTCAGCATGGCGGCGGCGCTGGCGAAGGGAAAGGGCACATCGGCGCAGGCGGGTTCGGCGCGGGCGGGGTCGTGGAACTCGGCCTCGCTCAGCACGAAACCGCCACCTATGGAGTAATAGATTTCCTCGGCCAGCACCGCGCCCGCGCCGTCCAGAAGCGCGAAGCTGAGCGCATTGCTATGCGCTTCCAGACGCTCGCCATAAGCGAAGCGGATCGCCTGACCGGCATCGAAAGGCAGCATCCCGCCGCCAGCAAGCGGCAATTGCCGCGCATCACGCACCAAGGCCAGCACGCGATCCGCGCGGGCCGGCTCAAGCGTCTCGGGCGTGATCCCGGCAAGGCCCAGAATGACCGCGCGATCCGTGGCATGGCCCTTGCCGGTGAAGGCCAGCGATCCCCAAAGCGTCACCGCGACCGACTGGCCCGGCGCGGGGTCGCGCAGATGGGCGGCGGCAAAACGGTTCGCGGCGATCATCGGCCCCATGGTATGGGATGAGGACGGCCCGACCCCGATCTTGAAGATCTCCAGCACGGACAGAAACATGCCGCCCCCCTTTGCATGATTTTCAGGCAGGATAGGGGGGCGGCGGGGCTTTGGGAAGCGATGCCTCAGCCAAGTGCGACGAAAGCGAAACCGTTGGGACCAAGGCTGAGATCGCGCCCGGAAAGGATCGCGCCCTGCGCGGGGCCACTCAGAACCCCGCGCTGCCCCTCGGGCGGCAGGCGGGTATGGGCGGGTCTGGTGCCAAGATTGAAGGCGCAGATCAGCCCGCCGCGCTGGAACATCAGCACCGGCTCGGGCCGGGTGAAGAAATGCGCAGGGCCGCGCCCGTGCAGATCCTTGTGACTGGCGCGGAAAGCCAGCATCTGGCGGTAGAAATGCAGGACCGAAGCGGGGTCGTCCTGCTGCGCGGCGACATTTCTTGCCAGTTGCGCGGGCTTGACCGGCAACCATGGCGCAGCGGTCGAGAAGCCGCCCGCCGTATTGCCATTGCCATCCCAGACCATCGGCGTGCGGCAGCCGTCGCGGCCCTTGTAATCGGGCCAGAAGCGGATGCCGGGCGGGTCGGTCAGTTCGGCGAATTCCAGGTCGCTTTCGGTCTGGCCCAGTTCCTCGGCCTGATAGAGACAGACCGAGCCGGGAAAGGACAGAAGCATCGCCGCCGCCAGTTTCGCCAGCGCATCGGGCGTGGCCGCGTGATCCTGCCAGCGCGTGGCGTGGCGGATCACGTCATGGTTCGAAAACGCCCATGTCGGCCAGCCGTCGGGGGCCTTGTGAAAGAAGGTCTCGATCTTCCGGCGAAAATGCTTCGCGCTGAATTCGGGGCCGAGCATGTCGAAACTGTAGGCCTGATGCAGATGGCGGTTGCCGCTGGTGTATTCGGCCATGATCTCGGCCCCGCGCGTGGCATCGCCCACCTCGCCCACCATGGCGGCGCCATATTCATCGGTCAGCGCACGCAGACGCGCCAGAAAGGCAAGATTTTCGGGGCGGTTCCTGGAATAGCGGTGAAGCTGCATCTCATAGGGGTTGACCTGCGGGCCGATACGGCGCGGCGGATTGTTGCGCAGCTTCGCATCGTGGAAATAGTAATTCACCGTATCCAGCCGGAATCCGTCCACGCCGCGATCCAGCCAGAAGCGCGCCACGTCCAGCAACCAGTCCTGCACCCGTTCGTTGTGGAAGTTGAAATCGGGCTGCGAGGGCAGGAAGTTATGCAGGTAATATTGCCGGCGATGCCCGTCCCATTCCCAGGCCGGCCCGCCGAAGACCGATGCCCAGTTGTTGGGCGGGGTGCCGTCGGGCCTGGCATCGGCCCAGACATACCAGTCGGATTTCGGGTTGTCCCTGCCCTTGCGGCTTTCCGCGAAGAAGGGATGCTGATCGGATGAATGGCTGAGCACCTGATCGATCACGAGCTTCAGCCCCAGCTCATGGGCGCGCGCAACCAGCCTGTCGAAATCCGCGAGACTGCCGAAAAGCGGGTCGATATCGGTGTAATCCGACACGTCATAGCCCATGTCCTTCATGGGCGAGCCGAAGACCGGCGAAAGCCATACCGCATCCACGCCGAGGCTGGCGATATAGGGCAGGCGCCGGGTGATGCCCGCCAGATCGCCGATCCCGTTGCCCGTGCTGTCCTGAAAGGAACGCGGATAGACCTGATAGGTCACCGCCCCCCGCCACCAGTCCTGTGCCATGATCCGACCTTTCCTTTCGTGACTGCCCGGCATTGAACAGCCATGCCCGCAATCGTAATGCTGCCGTGAAGACATTCCCACGGAGCGCCATGATGACCCACCAAGCGATCCCCGTCACCCCCCAGGATCTGGGCCGCGCCATCCGCGATCACCTGATCTATTCCATCGGCAAGGATGAGGCCCATGCCTCGGTCCATGACTGGCGCGTGGCCCTGTCGCTGGCGATCCGCGACCGGATCGTGACGCCGTGGTTCGCATCGACCCGCGCGACCTATGGGGGGCGGCTCAAGCGGATATATTACCTGTCGATGGAATTCCTGATCGGCCGCATGCTTGAGGATTCGACCGTCAATCTGGGGCTGGAGGATGCCGCCCGCGAAGCGCTGCACGGCTTCGGCGTGGACTATGACGCGGTGATCCACGAAGAACCCGAGGCCGCGCTTGGCAATGGTGGGCTGGGGCGGCTGGCGGCATGCTATATGGAAAGCATGGCCACGGTGGGCTGCCCCGCCTACGGCTACGGGCTGCGCTATGAACACGGGCTGTTCCGGCAGCGCTTCGATCATGGCCGGCAGGTGGAAACCGCCGACAGCTGGCTGAAAACCCGCAACCCATGGGAGTTTGAGCGCCCCGAGGCCGCCTATGAGATCGGCTTCGGCGGCTGGATCGAGGGCGACGGGGCAAAGAAGATCTGGCACCCCGAGGAAAGCGTTCTGGCGGCGGCCTACGATCTGCCGGTGACGGGCTGGCGCGGGCGGTGGGTCAATACGCTGCGGCTGTGGTCGGGCAAGCCGGTGCAGGATTTCGACCTGTCGCGTTTCAACCGGGGCGAATATCTGGCGGCGGGGGCGGCAGAGACGCTGGCGCGCACGATCAGCCGGGTGCTCTATCCCGACGATTCGACCGAGGCCGGGCGCGAATTGCGTCTCAAGCAGGAATATTTCTTCACCGCCGCTTCCGTGCGCGACATCATGCGCCGCTTTGCCTCTTCGGGCGAGGGGCTGGCCCATCTGCCCGACCGCGTGGCCATCCAGATGAACGACACCCATCCCGCGATCGCGGGCGCGGAACTGGTGCGCCTGCTGATCGACGATTTCGGCATGGACTTCGACGATGCCGCCGACATGGCCCCGCGCGTGCTGAACTACACCAATCACACCCTTCTGCCCGAGGCGCTGGAGGTCTGGTCCGAAGGGCTTTTCCGCAAGGTCCTGCCGCGCCACATGGATCTGGTCGAGCGGATCGACGACCACCACAAGCGACGCCACCCCGACCGCCCGCTGGAGCTTTCGGCAATCCATCAGGGGCAGGTCCATATGGGCCGGCTGGCCTTCATGCAATCGGGCCATGTGAACGGGGTCTCGGCGCTGCACAGCGAATTGATGAAGGAATCGGTCTTTCATGACCTGAACCTTCTGCATCCCGGCAGGATCGGGAATGTCACCAACGGGGTGACGCCGCGCCGCTGGCTTTACTCGGCCAATCCCGCGCTTTCCGGGCTGATCAGCGAAACCCTTGGCGGTAAGGAATGGGTGGATCATCTGGACCGGCTGACCGGGCTGGAACCCCATGTCACCGATCCCGGCTGGCTGGACCGCTATGCCGCGGCCAAGCGCGAGAACAAGGTGGCGCTGTCGAACTGGCTTGGCGCGCAGATCGGCATCACCCCCGATCCCGATGCGCTTTTCGACGTGCAGATCAAGCGTATCCACGAATACAAGCGCCAGCTTCTGAACCTGCTGGAAACCATCGCGCGTTGGGATCAGATCAGGCAGGACCCCGATGCCGACTGGCAGGCGCGGGTAAAGGTCTTCGCGGGCAAGGCCGCGCCCGGCTATGCGGTCGCCAAGGAAATCATCAATCTGATCAACGATGTGGCCCTTGTCATCAACAATGATCCCCTGATGCGTGGCCGCCTGCTGGTGGCTTATCCGGCGAATTACAACGTCTCGATGGCGGTGCGCCTGATCCCTGCGGCGGACCTGTCCGAGCAGATATCCACCGCCGGCAAGGAGGCCTCGGGCACGGGCAACATGAAGCTGTCGCTGAACGGGGCATTGACCATCGGCACGCTTGACGGCGCCAATGTCGAGATCCGCGAGCATGTCGGCCCCGGGAATTTCTTCCTGTTCGGCATGACCACACCCGAGGTCGAGGCCCGCCACGCCGTCCCCGACCATGCCCGCCAGGCCATTGCCGCAAGCCCCAGCCTGTCGCGCGCCATCAGCCTGATCGCCACCGGCACTTTCGGCGGCGATCCGGGGCGTTACGGGCGTATCGTCGATATCCTGACCAATTGGGACAGCTATTTTGTCTGTTCGGATTTTGCGGATTACCAGTCGACACAGATGCGCATTGATGCCTCATATAAGGACAGGCCGGAATGGAACCGGATGGCCGCGCTGAATACGGCGCGGATGGGCTGGTTCTCCTCTGACCGCTCGGTCCGCGATTACATGGCGCGGATCTGGAACATTGGGGGGATGGTTCATGACGACGCACAAGGAAGGACATCCGGCTGACGATCTTGAACCGCGCGGCTGGGGCATCGCGCCCGAACGCGCGCGCGCGCTGTCCGACGGGCGCGAGGCAGAGCCTTTCGCCATCCTCGGCCCCCATCCCGCAGGCGACGGCTGGCGGGTGGCGGCGCTGGATCACGGCGCGGTGGAAATGTCGCTGGCCACGATCACCGGGATCTATCCGATGGACCCGGTGGATGGCGCACCGGGGCTGTTTTGCGGCATCATGCCCGATCTTACCCCCTATCTTCTGCGCGGCAGCGACGGCCACCGGGAATGGGAATATGAGGACGCCTATCGCTTCGGCCCGGTTCTGGGCCAGATCGACGAATATCTGATCGGAGAGGGGACGCATCACCGGCTCTGGCGGGTGCTTGGCGCGCATCTGATCACCCATCAGGGCGTTCAGGGCACGCATTTCGCGGTCTGGGCACCCAATGCGCGGCGCGTGGCCGTGCTGGGGGATTTCAACCAATGGGACACGCGCCGCCACGCCATGCGCAGGCGCGGCTCGACCGGGGTGTGGGAAATCTTCATCCCCGGCGCGGACGAGGGCGCGACCTATAAATTCGCCGTCACCGGTGCCCATGGCGAGCCGCTGCCCCACAAGGCCGACCCGCTGGGTTTCGGGGCCGAACACCCGCCGGCCACCGCCTCTGTGGTGCGCGCCCTGCCCGATCATGACTGGCAGGACGGCGACTGGATGGCGACGCGCGCGCGCGCGCAGGACATCCACGCCCCGATCTCGATCTACGAGGTGCATCTGGGAAGCTGGCGGCGCGTGATTGAGGACGCCGACCGCCCGCTTTCCTATCTGGAACACGCCCGCGACCTGGTGGCCTATGCCGCCGACATGGGGTTCACGCATCTGGAGCTCATGCCGGTGTCGGAATTCCCCTTCGACGGCTCATGGGGATATCAGCCGGTGGGGCTATACGCCCCCACCATCCGCTTCGGCACGCCCGGCGAATTCCGCGCCCTGATCGATGCCGCCCATCAGGCCGGGATCGGCGTCATCCTGGACTGGGTGCCGGGCCATTTCCCGTCTGACCCGCATGGGCTGATGCGTTTCGACGGAACCGCGCTTTACGAACATGCCGACCCGCGCGAGGGGTTTCATCAGGACTGGAACACGCTGATCTATAACTATGGCCGGCGCGAGGTCGCCAACTACCTGACCGCCAATGCGCTTTACTGGCTTGACGAATATCATCTGGACGGGCTGCGGGTGGATGCGGTGGCCTCGATGCTGTATCGCGACTATTCGCGCAAGGATGACGAATGGGTGCCCAATATCCATGGCGGGCGCGAAAATCTGGAAGCCATCGCGTTTCTGCGCGACGTCAATACCGCCGCTTACCGCGAAGCGCCGGGCATCATGACGGTGGCCGAGGAATCGACCGCCTTCCCCGGCGTCTCGCGCCCCGTCGATGCGGGCGGGCTTGGCTTCGGCTTCAAGTGGAACATGGGCTGGATGAATGACACGCTGGATTACATCCGGCGCGAGCCGATCCACCGCAGCCATCACCACAATCAACTGACCTTCGGGCTGGTCTATGCGTTTTCGGAAAATTTCATCCTGCCGATCAGCCATGACGAGGTGGTGCACGGCAAAGGCTCGATGATCGCCAAGATGCCCGGCGATGTCTGGCAGAAATTCGCCAATCTGCGCGCCTATTACGGCTTCATGTGGGCGCATCCGGGCAAGAAGCTGCTGTTCATGGGCTGCGAATTCGCGCAATGGCGGGAATGGAACCACGATGCCTCGCTGGACTGGCACCTGCTGGACGATCCGCGCCACCGGGGCGTGCAGCGCCTGATCCGCGACCTGAACCGGCTTTACCGCGAACTGCCCGCGCTGCACCGGCGCGACAGTGAAAGCGCGGGTTTCGGCTGGATCGAGGGGGGGGCGGCACAGGAATCCGTGCTGGCCTTTGCGCGCTACGGCGGGGAAGGCGACGCGCCGGTGGTGGCGATCTGCAATTTCACGCCCGTGCCGCGTTACGGCTGGCGGCTTGGCATGCCTTGCGACGGCGCGTGGCGGCTGGTGCTGAACAGCGATGCGGGCAGCTATGGCGGCTCGAACATGGCCGCGCCCGAACGTGTCATCGCCGACGGGCCGGAATGGAACGGATATGATCAATCCGCGCTGATCGACCTGCCGCCGCTTTCGGTCCTGATCTACGAATCGGTCTGACACCCCAGAAGGAGGAAGGAACATGTGCCCGCAGAGAAGCCAACGTCTGTCATCCCGCGCCATGGCCTATGTTCTGGCCGGCGGGCGCGGCTCGCGCCTGAAGGAACTGACCGACCGGCGCGCCAAGCCCGCCGTCTATTTCGGCGGCAAGTCGCGCATCATCGATTTCGCGCTGTCCAATGCGCTGAATTCCGGCATCCGCAAGATGGCCGTGGCCACGCAATACAAGGCCCATAGCCTGATCCGCCACCTGAACCGGGGCTGGTCCTTCTTTCGTTCGGAACGCAACGAATTTCTGGATATCCTGCCCGCCAGCCAGCAGATGGATGAAGAAAACTGGTATCGCGGCACCGCCGATGCCGTGGCCCAGAACATCCATATCATCGACAGCTATGACGTGGATTACCTGATCGTTCTGGCGGGTGATCACATCTACAAGATGGATTACGAGCTCATGCTGCAACAGCATGTGAGCGCGGGCGCGGATGTGACGGTGGGCTGCCTGACGGTGCCGCGCGCCGAGGCCTCGGCCTTCGGGGTGATGGATGTGGATGCGGACGGGCGCATCCTGTCCTTTCTTGAAAAGCCCGAAAACCCGCCCGGCATGCCCGGTGATCCGGGCTCCACGCTGGCTTCGATGGGGATCTATGTCTTTGACTGGAAGTTCCTGCGCGAGTTGCTGCGCGAAGATGCCGCCAACCCCGCATCAAGCCATGATTTCGGCAATGACCTGATCCCGGCCATCGTCAGGGGCGGGCGCGCGGTGGCCCATCGCTTCACCGATAGCTGCGTGCGATCCGCGCCCGAGGCACCGGCCTATTGGCGCGATGTCGGCACGATCGATGCCTTCTGGCGGGCCAATATCGACCTGACCGATTTCTCGCCCGAACTGGACCTATACGACCGCGACTGGCCGATCTGGACTTACGGCGAGATCACGCCCCCCGCCAAGTTCATCCATGACGATGAGGACCGGCGCGGCCATGCGATCAGTTCGATGGTCTCGGGCGGCTGTATCATCTCCGGCTCCGAGGTGCGCAATTCGCTCTTGTTCACGGGGGTGAAGGCGAACAGCTATTCCTCGTTGAAATCGGTGGTGGCGCTGCCCTATGCGCAAATCGGGCGGCATGTGCAGCTGAGCAATGTGGTCATCGACCGTGGCGCGAATATCCCCGAAGGGCTGGTCGTGGGCGAGGACGCAGCCGAGGACGCCAAATGGTTCCGCGTCAGCGCGGGCGGCGTCACGCTGATCACCCAGGACATGCTGGACCGCATGGCGGGGGCGGCATGACGGGGGTGACGAAGGCGGATGCCGGGCAGCCGCGACGGGGGCGGGTGCTGTCGGTCGCATCGGAATGCGCGCCCCTGATCAAGACCGGCGGGCTGGCTGATGTGGTGGGCGCGCTGCCCGGTGCCCTGGCCGCCGAAGGCTGGCAGTTCCGCACCCTTCTGCCCGCCTATCCCGGCCTGACCGACCGGCTGACGGATGCGCGCGAACTCTGGTCCGATCCCGACCTTTTCGGCGGCCCCGCCCGCGTCCTTGGCGGAAACGTCGCCGGGCTTTCCCTGCTTTTGCTGGATGCGCCGCATCTTTACGACCGCGCGGGCGGGCCTTACGCCGATGCCGATGGCGCGGACTGGCCCGATAATCCACGCCGTTTCGCGGCACTTTGCTGGGTGGCGGCGGCGGTTGCAAAGGCCGGGCTGGCCGATGGCTGGCGCCCCGAGCTGATCCATGCCCATGACTGGCAGGCCGGTTTCGCGCCGCTCTGGGCCGGGCAGACGCCTTCGGTCATGACCATCCACAATATCGCCTTCCAGGGCATCGCGCCTGCCGGTGCCATGGACGATCTGCGCCTGCCCCATGCCGGCTTTACGCTGGACGGGTTCGAATACTGGGGCCAGATATCCGCGCTCAAGGCCGGGCTGGTCAGCGCCACCGCCATCACCACCGTCTCGCCCGGCTATGCGGCCGAACTGACCCTGCCCGAATTCGGCTTCGGGATGGAGGGCGTGATCCGCGCGCGCAGCCATGCGCTCAGCGGTATTCTGAACGGCGTGGATACCGATATCTGGAACCCCGCCACCGATCCGGCCATCGCCGCGCATTACCATGCGGGCGACATGGCGGGCAAAGCCATCTGCGCGGGCGCGCTGCGCGACGAATTCGGGCTGGACGGCGAAGGCGGCCCGCTGGCCATCGTGGTCAGCCGGCTGACGCGGCAAAAGGGGCTGGACCTGCTGCTGGAGGCCCTGCCCCGCTTTGTCGCGCTTGGCGGACAGATCGCCATCCTCGGCAGCGGAGAGCCGGACCTGCAAGCGGGCTTCCTGCGCGCCGCCAGCCAGTGGCCCGGCCGGATCGGCACGCGAATCGGCTATGACGAAGGGCTGTCGCACCGCATGTTCGCGGGCGCGGATGCGGTTCTGGTGCCCTCGCGCTTCGAACCTTCGGGGCTGACGCAGATGTATGGGCTGGCTTACGGCGCGATCCCGCTTGTGGCGCGCACCGGAGGGCTGGCGGATTCCGTGATCGACGCCAATCTGGCCGCGCTGCGCGACGGGGTGGCCACCGGCATCCAGTTCGCGCCCGTCACCGCCGGGGCGCTGACCGGGGCGCTGGAAAAGCTTTGTGCCCTTTACGCCCGGCCCGACATCTGGCAGCGCATGGTGGCGCGCGCGATGGCCCATCCTGTCGGATGGGCGGCATCGGCGCGTGACTATGCGGCGCTCTATGCCCGCCTGACCACGAAGTGACGACGATAACGACGACCTGATGACCGACCCCCGTTTTGTGATCACAACCGGCACCGCCGACCGGCTTGGCGCGACCCCGCTTGGCGATGGCGTGAATTTCGCCGTCTTTTCCGCCCATGCCACCCGGATCGAGATCTGCCTGTTTTCCCCCGATGGCACCCGCGAGATCCAGCGTCTGGCCCTGCCCGACCGGCTTGGCGATATCTGGCACGGCTTCGTGCCGGGGCTTGGGGCGGGCGCGCTTTACGGGCTGCGCGCGCATGGCCCTTACGCCCCCGGACAGGGCCACCGCTTCAACCCCGCCAAGCTGCTGATCGACCCCTATGCGCGCAAGCTTTCCGGCCCGCTGATCCAGTCGGATGCGCTTCTGGGCTATGACAGCCAGGCCGAAGGCGCCGACCTGACGCTTTCGCGCCAGGATTCCGCGCCTTTCATGCCGAAATGCGTGATCTGCACCGATCCGCCCGCCAGCCCGCGCGCACGGCGCGCCCCCCGCGACCGGGTGATCATCTACGAGGCCCATCCCAAGGGGCTGACCGCCGCCCATCCGGGCGTGCCCCCGGCGATGCGCGGGCGGTTCTCGGGCCTTGCCTCGGACGCGATGATCGCGCATCTGACCGGGCTTGGCATCACCACGCTGGAGCTTCTGCCCGTGCAGGCCCATGCCGATGAACCCTTCCTGCAACGCCGGGGCCTTGGCAATTACTGGGGCTACAACACGATGGCCTTTTTCGCGCCCGAGCCCGCCTATTGCGCGCATGGCGATCCGGCCGAATTCCGCGAGATGGTCTCGCGGTTGCATGATGCGGGGATCGAGGTGGTGCTGGATGTGGTCTATAACCACACCGCCGAGGGCAATGAGCTTGGCCCCACCCTGTCATTTCGCGGTCTCGACAATGCCAGCTATTACCGGCTGCAAGCCGACAGCCCGCGCCATTACGTCAATGACACCGGCACCGGCAATATGCTGGATTGCGCCCATCCGATGGTGCTGCGCATGATCCTTGATTCCATGCGCTACTGGGTGATGGAGATGGGCGTGGACGGGTTCCGCTTCGATCTGGCGACCGTTCTGGGCCGCGAGGAGGCGGGCTTCGCGCGCGACGGGCGCCTGCTGTCGGCGATCCGGCAGGACCCGGTTCTGGCCAATATCCGCCTGATCGCCGAGCCGTGGGATATCGGGCCGGGCGGCTATCAGCTTGGCAATTTTCCGCCCCCCTTTCTGGAATGGAACGACCGCTTCCGCGACGGGCTGCGCCGCTTCTGGCGGGGCGACGGGCCGATCAGCGATCTGGCGGCTTTCGTGACCGGCTCGGCCCCGGTCTTCGATCATTCGGGCCGCGCCCCCCAGGCCAGCGTGAATTTCATCACCGCGCATGACGGTTTCACCCTGGCCGATCTGACCAGCTATGCCGAAAAGCACAACCTGCCCAATCTGGAAGACAACCGCGACGGCCATAACGAGAACTACTCGGACAATATGGGCCATGAAGGGCCAGTCGACGATCCCGAAATCATGGCCGCCCGTGCCCGGCGGCGGCGCAATCTGCTGGCCACCCTGATGCTTTCGCAAGGCACCCCGATGCTGCTGGCGGGGGATGAGACCGGCAATTCGCAGTCGGGCAATAACAACGCCTATTGTCAGGACAACCCCATCGGCTGGGTCGACTGGGACGCGCCCGATCAGGACCTGCACGCCTTCACCCAACGCCTGATCGCGCTGCGCCATGCCCATCCGGTGCTGCGCCAGCGCCGCTTTCTGCATTCGCTGCCCATCCCCGAAGGCGGGCGCGATCTGGTCTGGCATCTGCCCTCGGGCGCGGAACCCGAACCTGCCGATTGGGAAAACCCCGCGCTTCGCGCATTGGCGCTGGAAATCCGCATGGCCGCCACCACGCCTGAACGCGCGGGCCTTGCGGGGGATGCGGGCTTCATCGCCATCAACGCGGGGCCGGAGCCGGTCGATATGGTCCTGCCGGCCAGCACCGGGGG
>JAUNTV010000426.1 GCA_030538515.1 Paracoccus sp. (in: a-proteobacteria) | reverse complement strand
CGTGCCGTCGACCTCGGCCGGGCGGGGGGGGCGCGTCGTGGCCGAGACCGAAAACGACAGGCTCGGGTCCCATTCGGTCAGCCGCCGCGCCAGCGTCGATTTGCCCGCCCCCGAGGGCGAGGAAAGAATGATCAGAAGCCCGGTGCGGTCCATGCTGCCCCCTTGCCATGCGGGCGCCGGCGCTCCGGCGCATCCCTGAAGCGCTTTTGCCCGCGAGCGGGGCGGGAAATCAAGCCTTCCCGCTTAACCAATTGACAAGATTTCCATCCACCCGGCGACGGTTCCGGGCTAGAAAGGACATGCCGGCGCCATCCCTTGCCTCGTGGAGACAGGCATTGCCCGCCCGGCCCCGTGCAGGTTAGGTAACATGTGATGAGTGACAAGAGCGACGACGCCCCCTCTGACCCCCGTGCCGGTGACGGTGCCACCGAACCCGGCGCGGGGCGGGTGCTTCACATGACCGCGGGCCAGCCCGCCAGCCCCGACAGCATCATCACGGCCATGCGCGCCTATTGGGCCAGCCTGCGGCGTGGCCGCGCCGTGCCCGACCGCGCCGATGTCGAACCCCAGGGCATCCGCGCGGCGCTGGATCACGCCTTCATCCTGGAACGCATCGCGCCCGGTGCCGCGCGTTTCCGTCTGGCGGGGCGGCATCTGATCGACCTGATGGGGATGGAAGTGCGCGGCATGCCGGTCTGCTCGCTTCTCAATCCCGACAGCCGGGGGCGTCTGTCCGATGTGCTGGAAACGGTGTTCAAGGGCCCGCAGATCGCCGAACTGACGCTGCATTCGCCCGCCGCCTATGGCCGCCCGGCGCTGAACGGACGGATGCTTCTGCTGCCGCTGAAATCCGATCTGGGCGATATCACCCGCGCGCTTGGCTGCATGGTGGCCGAGGGCGAGATCGGTCGCGGTCCGCGCCGCTTCGATGTCATCCGCGACAAGGTTTTTCCCGTGATCGAAGGCGCGGCCCCGCTGACCCCAAGCCCCGGCGGCTTCGGGGACGAGCCTGCGCCCTGGCGTCCGCCCGCGCCGCAGCCCCCGGTGCTGCGCCGCCCCGTCCTGCAACCCCTGCGCGACAACGCCACGCCCGAGGAACGCCGCGCCCGCTTCCGCCTTATCAGCGCCGGGGGCGATCACGGGGGCGGCAAGCCCGGCTGATCCCCCCTTCCCCTGCCCGTCACCACCGCGCCCGAAAGCCCGCCATTGCGGGTTTTTCCCCTGCATAAGGGCCTGCACCGGCTGATCATGTCCAGGAACATGCCAAGGTGCCCGGCCTTGCGCGCGGCATCGGCTTTATCTGTCATCGCCTTCTGGCGATGCGCGGAAAAACGCGCTAAAGCTATGCGCCGTAGCCGTCGGCGGATCGCCCGTCCGCCTTGCCATTCGGAAGGAAATCACATGCCCGCCTATCGTTCCCGCACCTCGACCCATGGCCGCAATATGGCGGGCGCGCGCGGGCTATGGCGCGCGACCGGCATGAAGGACGGCGATTTCGGCAAGCCGATCATCGCCATCGTCAACAGCTTCACCCAATTCGTGCCCGGCCATGTCCATCTGAAGGATCTCGGCCAGCTTGTCGCGCGCGAGGTGGAAAAGGCCGGCGGCGTCGCCAAGGAATTCAACACCATCGCCGTGGATGACGGGATCGCCATGGGCCATGACGGGATGCTTTATTCGCTTCCCTCGCGCGAGATCATCGCCGACAGCGTAGAATATATGGTCAATGCGCATTGCGCCGATGCCATGGTCTGCATCTCGAATTGCGACAAGATCACGCCCGGCATGCTGAACGCGGCCATGCGGCTGAATATCCCGGCGATTTTCGTCTCGGGCGGGCCGATGGAGGCGGGCAAGGTGGTCCTCAAGGACGGCAAGCTTCATGCCCTCGATCTGGTCGATGCGATGGTGGCGGCGGCCGATGATAACGTCAGCGATGAAGACGTGCTGGCGATCGAACAGAATGCCTGCCCGACCTGCGGGTCGTGTTCGGGCATGTTCACCGCCAATTCGATGAACT
>JAUNTV010000425.1 GCA_030538515.1 Paracoccus sp. (in: a-proteobacteria) | reverse complement strand
TGGCGTCATCATCAAGGATGACCTCTGAGATAGGCACCAGTTCCAGCCGGTCAAGCGCGCCTTTGCTGCGCTGCGTCACCGGGTCGAAACGGCGCGTCGATTCCAGCAGATCGCCGAACAGGTCCAGCCGGATCGGGCCTGCGGGACCGGGCGGCCAGATATCGATAATGCCGCCGCGAATGGCGTAATCGCCCGGTTCGGTCACGGTCGGGGCCTGCGAAAAACCCATGCGCGCCAGCCATGCGCGCAGCCCCGCCTCGTCCATGCGGTGGCCGGTGCGGGCGGTAAAGCTGGCCGATTGCAGCACCGCGCGCGGCGGCACGCGCTGGATGGCGGCGTTCAGCGTGGTCAGCAGCACGAAACTGCCCGGCACCGCCTGATGCGCCAGTGCCGCCAGCGTGGACATGCGCGCGGCCATGACCTCGGCCGCGGGCGAGACGCGATCGTAAGGCGTGGTATCCCATGCCGGAAACTCCAGCACGGGCAGTTCGGGCGCGAAGAAGCGCAGGCCCTCGCGCATGGCCTCGGCGCGGCGGTCGTCACGCGCGATGTGGATCACGGGACCGCGCGCGGCCTCACGCGCCAGAAGGGCCGCGTCATAGCCCTCTGGGGCGCCGGAAAGGGTGATGATTTCTGCCATGGCATCCAGATAGCGGCGCGCGCGGCCGCGTCAAGTCAGACCCCGAACGGGTGAAGCGCGATCCAGCGGGCCGCCCAGAACGCGGTCACGGTAACGGCCAGAAGCGAGATCACCGTGTGATGAAAGCGGTAGCGGTTGATGCGGGCCATGGCCTCGGCGGCGGCATCCGGGGCGGGCCGGCCAAGGCGGGCGGCCTCGATCACGGCGTCAAGCTGCCCGGCAAGGCGCAGCTTGAGCACCAGAAGCACCGCGAAGGGCACCCCCAGCAGCGTCAGCGCCTGCGCCATCTCGAACTGCCAGCGAAAGCCCAGGATCGCCAGCACCGACAGAAGGCAGGTGATCAGTGCCGTCATCACCGCCCCCACCACCGGGCCGAGACGCCAGCGCGGCAATTGCAGCGAAAGCCAGTCGAGCAGCAGCACCGCGCCGCCCGTCTCGCCCCGGCGCAGCGCCTGGCCTGCCTCGGCCAGCACGTCATTGGGCACGCCCAGCACCCCGCGCCCGGCCCAGGTCCAAAGCCCCACCATCACCAGCCAGAACCATGGCTGGGCAAAGGATCGCGCATCGAGAATGGAAAGGATATGGGAAAGGATCACATGCGGGCCTGTCTTGATGTTCCGGTGCCGAGCGGCACCTTGCCGGGGCGGCGTGCCGACCTTAAAACAGCCGCCGAGCAAGGAAAAGGAGCAATGCCGATGCCCTCCAACCCGATACTGGCCCCCTTCCCCGCCGCGCGTCCGCGCCGTCTGCGCACCAGCCCCGGCCTGCGCGATCTGCTGGCCGAGACCACGCTGAGCGCTGCCGATCTGATCTGGCCGGTTTTCGTAACCGAGGTCGAGGGCGCGGATACCGAAATCGCCTCGATGCCCGGTGTCAGCCGCTACACGCTGAACAGCGTGAAAGCGGCCGCCGAACGCGCCGCCCGGCTTGGCATCCACGCGATCTGCATCTTCCCGCATTCGCGCCCCGAGGCGCGCACGGAAAGCTGCGAAGAGGCATGGAGCCCCGAAAACATCGGCAACCGCGCCATTCGCGCCATCAAGGATGCCGTGCCCGAACTGCTGGTCATGACCGATATCGCGCTTGATCCCTATAACGCCAACGGCCATGACGGGATCGTGCGTGATGGCGTGATCGTCAATGACGAAACCGTCGAGGCCCTTGTGCGCATGGCGCTGGCGCAGGCCGGGGCGGGGGCCGATATTCTTGGCCCCTCGGACATGATGGACGGGCGCGTGGCCGCCTTGCGCGCCGCGCTGGAGACGCAGGGCCACAGCGATGTGGCGATCCTGTCCTATGCGGCGAAATATGCCAGCGCGTTCTACGGGCCGTTCCGGGATGCGGTGGGGGCCTCGGGCCGGCTGGTGGGCGACAAGAAGACCTATCAGATCAACCCCG
>JAUNTV010000424.1 GCA_030538515.1 Paracoccus sp. (in: a-proteobacteria) | reverse complement strand
CGCCGCCAGTGCGGTTGCGAAAGCGATGGAGGGGATCGAAGACCGGCTGGACGACAAAATCGCCCGCGCTGTCGCCAAGGGCGTGACCGAAGCTGACCCTGCCGGGCCGGTCAAGCTGGTGGAGAGCTTCGCATGAGCATCATCACCTTGAAAAACGCGCGCGGCGAGACGATGCAGATGCACGATCTTGTCGCTCTGGCAAAGGCTCTGATCGGCCCGGCTGATCTGGCAAATGGCGGTCAGATGACGCCCCAAGCCGCATCGCGCCTGATTTCGATGATCTTCAAGGACGATTTCCTGACGAAGATCACCACCGAGCACATGATGCGGCTGACCAAAGACGTTGATGTGATCGACATCATGCGCCGACAGTTGGTTCGCGTGGCCCAGGGCAAAGACCCCGAGGACGGCGACACGGTCGATGCCGCCGAACATGGCTGCAAGCTCACCGCACTGGATGTTCAGCTTTTTCCGACGCTAAAGCTCGATTTCCTGCGTGAGAACCGGGACAATCCGAATCTGATGCAGGTGGTCGAAGACGGCTTCAATACCCGCCTGACCAATGATCTGGTCGATCTGGGCTTTAACGGTGTGGCGGATGATGCTGCCGGTGCAAATCGCGAGGCCAAGTTCATCCGGCTGAACAAGGGCTGGGTTCAGATCCTCGACGAGGCCGCGAAAGCCCATAAGGTCGAGATCGACCCTGCCACCGATGGCTGGGTGTCGGGGCTGCGCGCGATCAAGGACAAATCGGACACGCGGTTCCGCCGCAACTCCGTTTTCCTGATGAACGAAGCAGATGCAGATGCCTACTCGCGCGAAATCAATGCGCCTGTGACGGGCACTGCCGTCAACCTGGACAGCCCGGCCCGCCGTTTTGAAGGGCACACCATCGAAAGCCATCCCGACATGCCGCAGGGCAAGGTCATCTTCACACCGCTGAAGAACCTTGTCTTTGGCGTGCATGCGGATATTCGCCGCGACCGTTCGTATCACAGCCGCAAGCGTGTCCTGGAATATACTTTCGACATGGCTGTCGATTACGAGGTCGCGGTGAAGCAGGCCGCCGTGCTGGGCAAACCGGCATGACGGGACGGGCGGCGATAGACCCAGAAGCCGTTCGCGCCTATGCAAACCTCCCCCCAGAGGTGCCGGACAGCCTTTTGGCCGATCACATCGGCATCGCCGCCCGCGACCTGACGCGTCGGTCAGGCCGCGCCGCCCCACCGGCAGATCAGGAAGATGACTGGGCAGAGGCGCTGACCGTGCGATCGCTCGCTTCGGCATTCCCATGGCTGAACACCTTTGCCCTTCAAGGGGCGGCCAAAGTGGCGCGCCTCGAAGGCTCTGTCGAGTTCCGGTTTCTTTCGCCTGACGAGTTGGCTGCCCGTGTCGATGCCCTGAACGAGCGTTTTGACGAATTGATCGCCATTCTTGCGTTCGGCGGCGATGACAACCCCGACGATCCCGCAATGGCGGGCCTGTCCATGAGCGCGATTTGACCCATGAACCTGCGTATCCGTCTGCAAGCCGAACTGTCGCGCCGCCTGTCAGCTCATCTTCCGCAGGCGATGGCAACCGTATGGGATCATGCCTCCGTCGTGATC
The DNA here is from genome assembly GCA_030538515.1 of Paracoccus sp. (in: a-proteobacteria). Taxonomy (GTDB): domain Bacteria; phylum Pseudomonadota; class Alphaproteobacteria; order Rhodobacterales; family Rhodobacteraceae; genus Paracoccus. The sequence continues at coordinate 463 of JAUNTV010000424.1, read as the reverse complement.
GTCATTGAGCAGCTCACCTATAAGCCTGCGGGCGGTTCACGCGGCGACTGGGCTTTCCTCACGGCATTCTCTGGGATCGTTCGCGCGGAACTGCGCGCCGATGAGATAGACGCCCTGCCGGTTGAGGCGCTGATTTGCGACTTGGTTCGCGATCCTATCCAGCTCTTGCCTGATCCTGAAACCGCTCCAGGCGGGCTGACAGAGGCGGCGCGCATCATTTTGGCCGAAACCCGTGATCATCTGCGAGACACGGATGTGGCGACGGGCCTTCGGTTTTCGGTCGAGGGTCATATCATGGGCCGCGCTCGCGCCCCCGACATTCCGAATGCCGTTATGCTGGGCCAATCCCCAGCCATCGGGCCGGGCCATCAAGACAATTACGATGACATGCGAGGGCTGGCATGAAATCGTTCGAAAACACGGAAATGAGCCGCAGGCTGTCCAACAGCATCCAGCTTGGCAC
>JAUNTV010000423.1 GCA_030538515.1 Paracoccus sp. (in: a-proteobacteria) | reverse complement strand
GACCTCCATCCCGTCGCACCAGACCTCCCATCCAAGGCCCCAGGCGCCAAGCGTCGGGCTTTCCCAGTCATCTTCCACGAAGCGCAGGTCATGGATCATCGGGTCCAGCCCGATGGCGCGCAGGCTGTCCAGATAAAGATCCTGCAAATCCGGCGGAGAGGGTTTGATGATGACCTGATACTGGTAATAATGCTGCAAGCGGTTGGGGTTTTCGCCGTAGCGCCCGTCACCGGGCCGGCGCGAGGGCTGCACGTAAGCCGCAGCCCATGGCCTTGGCCCAAGCGAGCGCAGCGTGGTGGCGGGGTGAAACGTGCCCGCCCCCACCTCCATGTCATAGGGTTGCAGCACCGCGCAGCCCGATTTCGCCCAATGATCCTGAAGCCGCAGGATCACATCCTGGAAACAACGCGGCTTCGCATCATCGCGGGGGCTGGTCATGGGGGCATCCTTTTTCGTATGTCTGCCAGAACTCGCGCGTGTTTAGGCGCGACGCGGCGCGTGGTCAATCGGACCGGCACGGGCAGGACAAGAAGATGACGGGGAAAATGATGAAACCACTTGCCATTCTGCTGCTCGGCGCAGCACTTCCGGGGCTGGCCTGGGCCGAGGATGTCTATATCCGGGTCGAGGCCAAGCGCGGCACCGATGCAGCCCTTGCCGCCGCCGCCGACTGGCAGGCCCGCGTCGACACGATCCCCGCGGTGATCTTTCCGCTTGGCGCGACATGGACGGCGATCGGCTTCGGCCCCCTGCCGCGAGAGGAAGCCGAGGCGCAGATGGCGGCCCTGAAAGCCGCCCGCACCATCCCCGCCGACAGCCTGCTGACGGAAGCGGCCCGTGTGACGGCAACGCCGCTGGCTGGCGGCAGCCCCGATCAGACCGGTGCCGCATCGGTCACGCCCGCCCCGACCGAGGACGATCCCGCGCCCGAGACCGCGACCAATATCGGCGCGGGCTCGACTGCGGGCATCAGCGCACAGCCCCGGCCCGAAACCGCGCCCCCGGCCCCGCCCGCACCCGAATATCATATCGTCATTGCCAGCTTCGCCACGCGCGACGCGGCTGATGCCGCCCTTGCCGAATGGCGCGAGACCCTGCCCGAAACCGCGCTCTGGGAAACGCCTGAGGGGCGCTTCGCCCTCGCCGCCGGACCGCTCTCCGAAGCCGCCGCGACGCAATGGCTGGCCGCGCTGAAGAATGGCAAGGCCATCCCCGATGACAGCCTGATCAGCGATGACGCCGGCATGGGGCGTCTCGTGACGCCGGGCGATGCGCCGGACTGGCCCGAAAACCCCGAGACCCTGCCCGAGATGCCCCCCATGGCCGAGGTGCAGGAACTGCTGAAATGGGCCGGCTATTATGATGGCGAGATCGACGGCCAGTCAGGCCCGATGACGCGCGCCGCCATCGCCGCCGAGATCGCCGCCGAACGCGAGGCAGCCGATCCCGCGCTCGCCATGCTCAAACTGGCCGAGCGCCGCCTTGCATGGCGGGGCGAAATGGGGCTGGAAACCCTGGAGGACGATCACACCGGCCTGTCGCTGATCGCGCCTGCGGGCATGATCGCGCATGAACGCAACGAACGCGCCATGTCGATCTATGGCCCGAAGGATGACAGCGGCGCCGCGCTGATCCTCTTTTCCGCGCCCGGCGGCCAGCAGGAGATGGAGGATATGACCGGGCTGATCACCGCGCTCGGCTGGGTGCCCGCCCCCCGGCGCGAGATCAGCAGGGGCCACGCCGTCCTGAACGGCCAGAACGAGACCCATATCGGACATGCCGAAGCGCGCGTCAGTGACGGCCGCGCCGAAGGCTGGGTGCTGATCTGGCCCCGCGCCGATGCGATCAACGCGCCCCGCCTGAGCGCCGAGATCGCCGACAGTTTCGAACGCATCCGGCCCCCCGCCGCGGAACGCGATGCGGCCACCCAAACCACAGCCGAAACCGCCCCGCCCGGCAACGACTGACGCGAAGCCGCTGGCGGCAAGGCCCGTGGGGGCGCTGCCCCAGCGGCTGCGCCGCCCCCCCGAGGTATTTTTAGCACTGATTAAATGCGGGTCGGGAGAAAACAACCGGCCCGTTGATGAGGGC
>JAUNTV010000422.1 GCA_030538515.1 Paracoccus sp. (in: a-proteobacteria) | reverse complement strand
TACGACCCGGTTGTGCGCAAGCATGTCGAATACAAGGAAGGCAAGATCAAGTAAGGATCTTGCCCGCATGCTTCGGGCCTTATGCCCGTGGCTTGTCCCGAACAGGAAAGCGCCGCATCACTGCGGCGCTTTTTTTCGTATTGCGCCAGACCGGGGGCTGTCTGCCCGTCGCCGGTCGTTTCTCGAACCGATGGCGCACCAGCCGGCGACCGCCGAAGGTATTTGGACACTGATGAGATCTGGAAGAGGCCCACCCACGGGGTGATTGCCTGCGCAAAGTCCACGCCGCCGAAGCGCGTGCGAGAGCAGCGGCAAACAGCACCGGTCTTGGGCCGGGCCTGCGCGGGGCGCGCGAGGTCTGCCGGGGGTGAGCCTTAGCCGCTGTCCTATGGCCATGGGGCCGGAATGAATGTCTGATCTGTCGCAAGCAGCACCGGGTCCGGGTCGGGTCTGCGCGGGGCGCGCGGGTGAGCCTCAGGCTCTGCGGCGTGGCCATGCGGCCAGAATCAGCGCCAGGGCTGCCAGAAGCAGCACCGGCCCGGCACCGAACCGCGTCCAGATCGTGCGGGGCAGGGGGAAGGGCAGTTCGGCGTCGATATGGCCGGTTTCGCTCAGGGCCAGCGATGCGGTGATCCGGCCAAGCGGATCGATCGCCGCCGTGACCCCGGTATTGGCGGCCCGCATCAGCGGCAGCCCGCTTTCCACCGCCCGGAGCCGGGCTTGCGCGAGGTGCTGATAGGGGCCCGAGCGCGTTCCGAACCAGGCATCATTGGTCGCTTGCAGCAGCCATTCCGCGCCCTCGACCGCGCGCAGATGCTGGGGGAAGATCGCCTCGTAGCAGATCAGCGGCTGCATCGGCGGCAGGTTTGCCGCGTGAAGCACCCGCGCGCCGGGGCCGGGGCTGTAGCCGCTGCCCAGCCGCGCGGCGAAGGCGCGGATACCGGCGCGCGCCATGAGTTCGGACAGGGGGATATATTCGCCGAAGGGGACCAGATGGAACTTGTCGTAGATCTGCGCGACCGTGCCGTCCGGGGCGACCTCGATCAAGGAATTATAGTAGCGCCCGTCCTCATCGCGCTGAATTCCCATCAGCACCGTCGTGCTGGCGGCAGCGCTGAGAACGGGCAGGGCCTCATCCGCGACATTCAGCGGGAAGCTGACAGCGGTTTCGGGCCAGATCACCGCATCGGGGGAAGGCCCGAGGGGCGGGGCGGCGGATTCGGCCAGCAGACGTTCCCAGAAGATCTGCGCCCATTCGGGGTCCCATTTGAGCGCCTGTTCGGCATTGGGCTGGACAAGCCGCAGGGTGATGCCGCGCCCCTCGACAGGGGTGGCCAGCCGCGCCGTGCCGCCCGCCCAGACACCCCCGATCAACAGCGCCGAGACCAGAATACCCGGCCATGACCGGCGCGGGTCCGCGCCTCGCGAAAGCGCCAGCGGCAGGGCTGCGGCGGTGAGCGTCAGCGCGGAAAGGCCGATTGCGCCGATCTGGCTTGCGGCTTGCAAGACAGGCGTGTCGATCCAGATATGGCCCAGAAGCGCCCATGGAAAGCCGGTGAATATCCAGCCGCGCAGCCAGTCGGAAAACAGTAATAATGCCGCGAAACCAATGCCCTGCGCCATGGGACCGCGCGTCAGGCGCGCCGCCAGCCAGCCCGGCACCGCCCAGAACAGTCCGCCCCCCAGTCCCATGAAGAACAAGGCGAAAGGGGCCATCCAGCCGTAGATTTCCGGCTGCACGAAGAAGGGCTCGACGATCCAGTTCAGCGCCAGTGCGAAATGGCCTGCCCCGGCGCAAAGTGCATGCCAGAAGGCCGCGCGCGCACCGGGGGACCGGGCCACGCGCCAGATGATCAGCGCCAGTGCCAGAAGGCTGAGCGGCCAGAGACCCCAGGGCGCCTGGCCAAGCGCGACAGCCGCGCCAAGGGCCAGATCAAGCGCCGCCCCGCAAAGCCGGTGAGCCAATGACGAAGCCGGAGGGTCGCGGCGCGCAACCATCGCCCGATCAGGTCGCGCCGGGTTCCGGGGTGCCGGCTTCGGCGGCTGGCTCGGGCTTTTTGCGCGGGCTGCGGCGGCGGGTTGCCTTGGGCTTTTCGGCGG
>JAUNTV010000030.1:5206-16123 GCA_030538515.1 Paracoccus sp. (in: a-proteobacteria) | reverse complement strand
TATATCGACATGCCCGAATCGGACCGCCGCGAGGCCAGAGACGTCCGGGCGGGGGACGACAGGACCGGGGGCGACAAGGCATGAACCACTTCATCATCGCCCCGGTTGTCCTGCCGGCCGTCATGGGCGGGCTGATCATCCTGTGGATGCGGCGCGACATGCTGCTGCAACGCGTCTTTTCCACCGCCGGATCGGTGGCGCTGCTGGGTGTGGCGCTTTATCTGGCCTATTACGCCAGCAGCGGGCAGATTTTCGTCTATCGCCTTGGCAACTGGCCCGCGCCTTTCGGCATCGTGCTGATGCTGGACCGGCTGGCCGCGCTGATGCTGGTCCTGACCGCCTTCCTTGGCCTGATCGTGCAGCTTTACGCCATCGGCTCGGGCTGGGACCGCAAGGGCTGGCATTTCCACGCGCTCTGGCAGTTTCAGATGATGGGGGTCATGGGGGCCTTTCTGACCGGGGATGCCTTTAACCTGTTCGTCTTTTTCGAGGTGATGCTGATCGCATCCTACGGGCTGATGATCCATGGCGGCGGCAAGCTGCGGCTGCGCGCGGGCGTGCAATATGTGATCATCAACCTGCTTGGATCGACCCTGTTTCTGGCCGCGCTCGGCACGCTTTACGCCGTGACCGGCACGCTGAACATGGCCGATCTGGCGGTGAAGGTGACGATGCTCCCGCCCGAGGATACCGCGCTTCTGCGCACTGGCGCGGTGCTTCTGATGCTGGTCTTCGCGATGAAGGCCGCGCTTGTGCCGCTGCATTTCTGGCTGCCCTCGACCTATGCGAACGCGCCGGGGCCGGTGGCGGCGCTGTTCGCGATCATGTCGAAAGTGGGCGTCTATGCGATCATCCGCTTCTATACGCTGGTGTTTCCCGGCGATTCACTGGTCGAGAACCTGATCGCCGATATGCTGCTTCCGGCGGCGCTGATCACGCTTGTCATCGGGCAGATCGGTGTTCTGGGTGGCCGCCATCTGGGCCGGGTCGCGGCAATGTCGGCCATCGCCTCGATCGGGACGATGATGATCGCGGTCTCGATGTTCACGCCGCAATCCATCGCGGCGGCGCTTTACTACATGATCCACTCGACGCTGGCGGCGGCGGCGCTGTTTCTTGTCAGCGACATGATCGCGGCGCGGCGTGGCGGCGTGCTCTGGCTGACCTTGCGCCCGAAAATCGCGCAGAACGGGCTGATCGCCACGCTGTTCTTCGCCAGCGCCGTCGCGGTTTCGGGCATGCCGCCGCTTTCGGGCTTCATCGGCAAGCTGCTGGTGCTGGACGTGACGCGCGCCGATGGCTGGTGGATCGGGATCTGGGCGGTGGTGCTGGTAAGCTCGCTTTTCGCCATCATCGGCTTCGGGCGCGCGGGTTCGGTGCTGTTCTGGCTGCCCTGTCAACTGCAATCCGTGCCCGAAAAAACCGCCGGGACCCCCGCGCCCGCCCCGCAGTCGCCGATCCGGCCCAAGCTGGAGCCCGATGAGCACGGGCAGGATATCGCTGATGCCGTCTCGCCCGCGCTGGCCACCATCGCCACCGCCATGCTGCTTCTGGCGCTTGTCGCGCTGACCGTCTTCGCCAGCCCGGTGCTGGAAATGGCGCGCACCATCTCGGCCCAGCTTTTCGACCCGGCGCCCTATGTCGCTAGATGAAACGCCTGTTTCCCCACCCCTATCTGTCGGCGCTTCTGGTCCTGACCTGGCTTCTGCTGGTCAATGACTTCCGCTATGGCTCGCTGATTTTCGCCCTGATCCTCGCCATCGTGATCCCGTTGCTGATCGCGCCCTACTGGCCCGACCGCCCGGCGCTGCGCAGGGCACCGAAGCTGGCGGGCTTCACGCTGCTGGTCATCTGGGATATCGTGCTGGCCAATATCGACGTGGCAAAGATCGTGCTGTTCAAACCCGCCAGCGCGCTGCGCCCGGCCTGGGTCGCCGTTCCGCTGGAACTCCGCTCGCCCGAGGCGATCGCGGTTCTTGCCGGCACCATCACGCTGACGCCCGGCACGGTCAGTTGCGATCTGTCCGAGGATGGCCGCGCGCTTCTGGTCCATTGCCTGCACGCGCCCGAGCCGGATCAGATCGTCACCGATATCAAGACGCGCTACGAAGCCCGCCTGAAGGAGATTTTCGTATGATCGGATATGCCCTTCTGTTCGCCTTCACCTGCTATTCAGCGGCGCTTTTGTTCAATCTTTACAGGGTGCTGACAGCGCCGGGCGTGCCTGATCGCATCCTTGCGCTGGATACGATGACGATCAATATGATCGCGATGCTGACGTTGTTCGGCATCCGTCAGGGATCGACCATCTATTTCGAGGCCTCGCTGCTTTTCGCCATGGTCGGCTTCGTCTCGACGGTGGCCTATGCGAAATTCATCCTGCGCGGCAATATCATCGAATAAGGGGGCGTGAATGGATCTGTTCTTCGAAATCCTTGTGTCATTCATGCTGGTCATCAGCGGCTTTTTCGGCTTCGTCGGCTCCTACGGGCTGGTCAAGCTGCCCGATCCGATGACCCGGATGCACGCGCCGACCAAGGCCGCGACCCTTGGCGTTGGCTCGGTCCTGATCGCCTCGATGCTCTATTTCGCGCGTTTTGCCGACAGGATCAGCTGGCATGAACTGCTGATCACGCTGTTTTTGTTCCTGACCGCCCCGGTGGCAGGGCTGATGATCGCCAAGACCAATATCTTCCTTGGCTGGCGCAAGGAAGATCTGCCCCCGACCGGCACCGGCACCGGCTGGGCCACGCTGTCGGATGGCCCCAGCCTGATGGATGACGGCGCAGACGAACGCCTGACCAACGAGGGCGATTAAGCGCGCAACATCCGAACAACGCGGCGTCTTTGCCCAAAGCCCATAAGCTGGCCTACCGGCAGGCAAGGCGGTTACAGCAGATGGCCCCGGCTCATGTGGCGTTTGCCGGCATAGCCGGGGGCGCGTGAGACTGCGAAACCTGCGGCTTCCAGCGCGCGGCGGACGTGGCCGGCGGCGGAATAGGTGGCGAAGCTGCCGGATTTGCGGGTATGGGCGGCGACCTCGCCCATCAGGGCCGGGCCCCAGAGTTCCGGGTTTCGCGCGGGCGAGAAACCATCCAGAAACCAGGCATCTGCCGCGTCGGGCCATTTGGGAAGCTGATCACGGGCGTCTCCGAAGATCAGCGTGACCTCGACCCGGCCGACGCGGAAGGGCTGGGGCCCATAACCCGCGCGCAGCTCTGCCGACAGTTCCGCAAGCGCGGGGAAGGCGGCATGCGCGCGCTGCAACTGACTGATATCAAAAGGATATGCCTCAAAGCTGGTGAAGCGGATGGGGATCGGCGCGATCTCGGCCAGGGCCAGAAGGTTCAGCCCGGTGCCGAAGCCAAGTTCGGCCACGTGAAAGCCGGGGCGAAGCCGCGCGGGCAGGTCATTGCCGGCCAGAAAGACGTGGCGGGTTTCCTCAAGCCCCCCGGCGAGGCTGAAATACGGGTCATCGAAGCGGGTCGATACGGGCACGCCGCCATCACGCCATTGCAGTTCTGGAGGCTGGTTCTCGCTGCTCATCGTGGTTAACTCCTTCCCTTGGGAGATGGCGAAAGGGCCGGGCAATGGCAAGCATCACCGTGATTGGCGCGGGCATCGCCGGGCTCAGCCTCGGCTGGGAGATGGCCCGGCGCGGGCATCACATCACCGTGATCGAGGCACAGGGCATCGCCGCAGGCTCATCGGGCGGCACGGTCGGCGCGCTGGCACCGCATGCACCCGACGGCTGGAACGCCAAGAAGCAGTTCCAGTTGGAAAGCCTGCTGGCGGCGCGGGATTTCTGGGCCGGAGTGGGCGATGCGGGCGGGGTCGATCCCGGATATGCCCGTACCGGCCGCGTCCAGCCGGTGGCTTTGGCCGATCTGCCCAGACTGCGCGCGCGGATCGAGGGGGCGCAGCGCTTCTGGGATGGCGCGGCGCGGATGTGGCTGACCAGGGCACCGCCCGGCGGGCCGCTTGACCCCGAAAGCGCGGATGGCTGGTGGCTGATGGATGATCTGAGCGCGCGGATTTCCCCGCGCCGCGCCTGCGCCGCGCTGGCGGCGGCGATCCGGGCGCGGGGCGGGCAGATTATTCCGGGCCGGGCCCGCATCGGCGATCTTGACGGCCCCGCGATCTGGGCCACCGGCGCGCAGGGGCTGAAGATGCTGGGCGCGGATCTGGGCCACCACGCCGGGCAAGGCGTGAAGGGACAAAGCGCGCTTCTGGATCTGGCCGCCCCCGATGCGCCGCAGGTCTATGCCGAGGGGCTGCACCTGGTGGCCCATGCGGACGGAACCGTCGGCGCCGGCTCGACATCGGAAAACAGCTTCGCGCATGGGCTGCCCGACGCGCTTCTGGACGATGTGATCACAAATGCCCGCGCGCTTTGTCCGGGCCTGCGCGGGGCGGCGGTGCTGGAACGTTGGGCCGGCATCCGCCCGCGCGCGCGGTCGCGTGCGCCCCTGGCCGGGGCATGGCCGGGACGCGCGGGGCATTATGTGCTGAATGGCGGCTTCAAGATCGGCTTCGGCATGGCCCCGGCGCTGGCGCGCCTGATGGCCGATCTGGTGCTTGAGGGGCGCGACGCGCTGCCCGAAAGCTTCCGCCCCTAGGGCTGCGGCGAGACCCCGATCAGGGGCGCGTGAAGTATGTAAAGCCCGGCCCAGATCAGCAGCGCGATCAGCAGGCGCGGGGCCGAAGGCAGGCCGCGCGGGCGCCAGCGCCCCGAAATCAGCGCCGCGCCCGGCACCACCGATGTCCGCGCCGCCAGCCGGTCGAAATCGGGCAGGGCGCGGCGCGCGCGGGCCTCGGCCGCGATGACCCCGGCTAGCGCGAAGGCCAGAAGCGGACCGAAAAGCAGCAGATGGGCCAGATCGCCATTGGCCAGAAGATGCGCCCCCGCCCAAAGCGCAAAGGCCCACATCAAGGGGTGGCGGGTGACGCCTGTAATACCGGGGCGCGCGGGGTCGAAGCCCGCCCCGGTGCCGCCAAAGGCGAAGGGATTGCGCGCGCCGATGGCAAAGACCGCCAGCAGAATCGCCAGCGGCATCACCAGATTGACCAGCCAGCGCTGCCAGATCGCATGGGGCCACAGCGCCACATGGGGCGCGCGCCCGGCCGCCAGCACCAGCCAGTAAAGCAGCGCCAGAGACAGCAGACTGAACCCCGCCAGATAGCCCGCCCGGCCAAAGCGCCGGATGATCGCCCCCTTCAGCCGGGGCCGCATCGGGATGATATGGGCGGCCAGAAACGCCGCGAATGCCGCCAGAAACTCGGCCCAGCCCGCCATGATCCCTTCCCTTCTTCGCCTGCGCGCTTCGGGTTGAGCCTTTGCCGCGCGCGTGGTTCTTTAGCCTCGTAAGCAAAAGCCGCGCAGGATGCCAGCATGACCCTTCCCGCGATTATCGTGGCCCATGGCCAGCCCTCGGACCCCGGCCCGCTTGGCCGCGCGACGGATCAGCTTGCGGCGCGGGTCGCGGCGGTCTCGGGGCGGGTGGTGCTGGGGGCGACGCTGGCCGAACCGGGGGCGCTGGATCGTGCGCTGGCCGCGGCACCGGGCGCGATGATCTACCCGATGTTCATGGCGGCGGGCTGGTTCACCGGGCGCGAATTGCCGCGCCGGCTGGCGCTTGCCGGTGCGCCTGATGCGGCACCCTTGCGTCCCTTCGGGCAGGACCCCGCCCTGCCTGATCTTTGCCGGCGCAAGGCGCGCGAGGCAGCGGTCGCGGCGGGATGGGATGCGCAGCAGGTCACGCTTTTGCTGATCGCCCATGGCTCTGGCCGGGCGCGCGGCTCTGCCGAGGGGACCGAAGCCATGGCCGAGATCCTGCGCCCGCGCTTTGGCCGCGTCATCACCGCCTATATCGAGGAAAGCCCCTTTCTTGGCGATGCCGCGCGCGATCTCGGGCCGCGCGCGGTGGCGCTGCCGCTTTTCGCCACCATGGCCGAGCATGTCACCGACGATATCCCGCGCGCATTGGACAGCGCGGGCTTCACCGGCAGCAGGCTGCCCGCCATCGGCCTTGCCCCCGAGGTGCCCGCCATGATCGCCGCCGCCCTTGATCGCGCCGACAGCGTGATTGCGCCCGCGCGTCCTGACGCTTAGGGTCCGCGCGAATGACACCATCAGGGGAGTATCCGCATGACGCAGCAACGCCTGCATCTTGTTTTCGGGGGTGAGTTGAAGGATCTGGACGGGACCGAGTTCCGCGACACAGCGCAGATCGAGGTGGTGGGCGTGTTCCCCGACTACGCCTCGGCCCATGCGGCGTGGAAAGGGGCGGCGCAGCGCACCGTGGACAGCGCGCAGACCCGCTTTTTCATCGCCCATCTGCACCGGCTGATGGATGAGGGGCGCGAAACCAGCCCGACGGCGGAACTGGGCATCTGATGGCAGGGACGGGCGGGTTTCTGGGCTGGCTTGGCGGCTTCATGGCCGCGCCTGCCGGGCCGCCCGCCCCCCTTCCCGACCTTGCCCTGCCCAGTGCCGAAGGGCCTTTGGTCTGGATGCGCGTGGGCGCGGGCTATGATCAGACCGGCGCGGATGAGGGTGCGCTTGCCCCGGCGCTGATCCAGCTTCTGGTGCAGATGCGCCGCGCCGGCTTGCAGATCGTGGTCAGCCGCGAGAACGGTGGCCCGCCGCATCTGGGCACGCGCGGGGTGGCCCCGATCCCCGATTTCGGCGGCGGCGCGGATCAGGCCGGGGCCTTTCTTGATGCGATCCGCCCGGCGGCGGTGCTGCTGATCGGTGCCGATCCGCCCCGCAGCCTGATCGCGGCGGCCGAGGCGCGCGATATCCCCTCGATTCTGGCCGAGGCGCGCCTGCCGCGCCCGGCGCGGGGCTGGTCGCTGCCGGGGCTTGGGCGGCGCTCGGCGCTTGGGCAGATGACGCGGCTGCTGCTTCCCGATCAGGGCAGCCGCGACGCGGCGCTTCACCTTGGCGCCCCTGATGAGCGGATCGAGGTCACTGGCCCGATCACCCTGACCCGCGAGCCGCTGAAACATAACGAGGCCGAGCGTCAGGCACTGGCCGAGGCCTTTCAGGGTCGCCAGCTCTGGCTTTCCCTTGCCGCCACCGAGGCAGAGCTTGACCCCGTCATCGCGGCGCATCTGACCGTGCTCGGCTATAGCCACCGCGCCCTGCTGATCCTGATGCCCGCCGATCCCGCCAGCGCGCCCGCCATGGCCGCGCGCATGGCCGGGGCCGGGCTGATCGTGGCGCAGCGCAGCCTGGACGAGGACCCCACGGAAGAGGTCAACGTCTATCTGGTCGACGACCCGTTCGAGCTTGGGCTTTGGTATCGCGTGGTGCCTTTGTGCTTCATGGGCACCACCCTGGCCGGACCGACCGAGGCCGCGCGCGACCCGTTCGAGGCCGCAGCCCTTGGCTCGGCGGTGATCCATGGCCCGCAGGAAGGCCGCTTTGGGGCCGAATGGGCGCAGCTTGACGGTGCCGCAGCAGCCCGGCGCATCAGTGATGCCGCAGGTTTGCCGCAGGCGGTGGTCAGCCTGCTTGCGCCTGATCAGGCGGCCATTCTGGCGACCAATGCCTGGGCGGTCTCGACCGGGGGGGCGGGTGTCGCCAACCGTATCGCCCAGGCCATCCGCGCCACCATCAGCAGGGAAAGCACATGACCCGCCGCGCCCCCGCCTTCTGGTTTCTGCGCCCGCCGAACCTGACCGCGCAGCTTCTACGCCCCCTGGGTGCCGCTTACGGGGCAGCCACCGCGCGGCGGCTGGCCAGGGGCGCGCGGATGCAGTTGGGCGTGCCGGTGATCTGCGTGGGCAATATCAATGCCGGGGGCACCGGCAAGACGCCCACCGTCATCGCATTGGCGCAGCGCCTGCTGGCGCAGGGTGTGAATGCGCAGATCGTCAGCCGGGGTTACGGCGGCACCACAAGCGCCCCGACCCGCGTTGACGAGCGCCGCCATACCGCGGCCGAGGTCGGCGATGAGCCGCTGCTCATGTCCGCCTTCGCGCCGGTCTGGGTGGCCGAAAGCCGGGTTGAGGGGGCTAAGGCGGCGATTGCCGACGGGGCCGGGGTGATCATCCTTGACGACGGCTTTCAGGACCCGTCGCTGGCGCATGATCTGTCGCTGGTGGTGGTTGATGCGGCCAAGGGTTTCGGCAACGGGCTGTGCATCCCTGCCGGGCCCTTGCGCGAACCCGCAAGCGCCGGTCTGGCGCGGGCCGATCTGCTGATCTCGATCGGCCCGCCCGAAATGCAGGCGCGGTTCCGCGATACATGGGGCGCGGATATCGGCCCGCCGCATCTGAACGCTGCACTGGCACCCCTTCAGACCGGGATCGACTGGGCCGGGCATCGCGTGCTGGCCTTTGCCGGGATCGGCCACCCGGAAAAATTCTTCGCCACGCTGCGCGCGCTTGGGGCCGATCTGGTGCGCGGCGAAGCCCTGGACGATCACCAGCCCTTCACCCCCGCGCTTTTGCAGCGCCTGTCAGCGGAAGCGCGGCTGACCGGCGCGCAGCTTGTCACCACCGAAAAGGACGCCGTGCGCCTGCCCGCCGATTTCCGCCGCCATGTGCTGGCCCTGCCGGTGCGGCTGGAGCTTGAGGATTGGGCACCGCTTGACGCGGCCCTTCAGCCGCTGCTGGCGGGGGCGTCCCCCTGACCAAGCCCCGGCGCGGGCCGGTCCACGGCCAGCGCGGCATCGGAAAACACCACCGGCAGGCGCAGGCCCGGCACGCCGCCCGGCGCGATCCGAAGCCCGCGCGCGATCACCTGCGGATCGGCAAAGACATCGGCCATATCGTTGATCGGCCCGGCGGGAACGCCCGCCGTCTCAAGCGCGGCAAGAAGCCCGTCGCGCGCCCATCCCCGCGTCACGGCGTTCAGCGCCGCCGTCAGGGCCTCGCGGTTTTCGACACGATCGGCATTGCTGGCATAAGCGGGCGCATCGGCCAGTGCGGGCAGGCCCAGAACCGCGCAAAGGCGGCGATATTGCGCGTCATTGCCGGTGGCGATGATGATCCAGCCATCGGCGCAATCGAACACCGCATAGGGCACGAGATTGGGATGCGCATTGCCCATGCGCGAAGGGGCGGCGCCCGTGGCCAGATAGTTCATCGCCTGATTGGCCATGACCGCCACCGCCACATCCAGAAGCGCCATGTCGATCTGCTGGCCGCGCCCGGTCCGGTGGCGCTGTTCCACCGCCGCCAGAATCGCCGTGCTGGCATAAACGCCGGTGAAAATATCCGTCACCGCCACGCCCACCTTCTGGGGCTGGCCTTCGGGCGTGCCGGTCACGCTCATCAAGCCCGACATGCCCTGAATGATGTAATCATAGCCCGCGCGATGCGCGTAAGGCCCGGTCTGGCCGAAGCCGGTGATGCTGCAATAGATCAGGCGCGGGTTCAGCGCGGACAGGCTGGCATAGTCCAGCCCGTATTTCGCCAGCCCGCCAAGCTTGAAATTCTCGATCAGGATATCCGCGCCAAAGACGAGATCGCGCACCGTCCGCTGCCCCTCGGGCGTGCGAAAATCGGCGATGACCGAGGATTTGCCGCGATTGGCCGCGTGGAAATAGGCCGCTGATGTATCGCTGCCGCCCTCTGGCAGCGGGCGGGTGATGAAGGGCGGACCCCAGCGGCGGGTATCATCGCCTTCGGGGGCCTCGATCTTGACGACCTCGGCCCCCAGATCGGCAAGGATCTGGCCAGCCCAGGGGCCAGCCAGAATCCGCGCCAGTTCAATGACCTTCAGACCGGCCAGAGGCCCCATCAATTGGCCACGGTCGCAGCTTCGGCATCGGTTTCGGCTTCCGGCGCAGCCTCGGCCTCGGCCTCGGCCAGATGCCGGTCGATCACCGCCTTCATGCTGTTCCAGGGCTGGTTCGACACTGCCTCACCCCCGATCACGAAACTGGGGGTCGCGTTGATGTTATCGGCAGTCATATTACGCTGGAAGGTGGCGATCAGGCGTTCGACCTGGGCCTGATCGTTCCAGCAGGCGTCGATCTGCTCGGCGGTCATGCCGGCCTTGGCACCGATCTTGCGCAGATTGGCGACAAGCGCTTCGCCATCAGGGGCGGAAAGCCAGCTTTGCTGTTCGTCCATCAGCATGCCGGCGACGGGGTAGTATTTGGCTTCATCGCAGCGGGCGAGAATCCCGGCCCAAAGCCCGACCTGATCGAAATACACATCGCGCTGCGCGAAGCGGACCTTGCCCGTGTCGATATATTCCGCCTTCAGCGAGGGGAACACGTTCTTGTGGAAATCGGCGCAATGCGGGCAGGTGAAGCTGGCATATTCATAGATGGTCAGCGGCGCGCTTTCATCGCCCAGATAAAGATCGTCGACGAAGGGCGAGACCTCGGCCGCGGTTTCCGTCGCGGTTTCCGTCGCGGCCTCGGCGGGGGCTTCTGCGGCGGTTTCGGCAACGGCATCCGCCTCGGCGGCAGGCTCGGCCGTGGCTGCTGCGTCCTGCGCCAGTGCCGGCATGGCCATCGCCACAGAAATCAGCGAGGCGCTGAGAAGGTGGCGGATATCGAAACGAAGATCGAAGTTCATTCAGGGGGCCTTTCGGTTTGGTTTGCCCTCTCGGGTCAGCTTGAGCATGGCCAGCCGCGTCAATGCGGCCCGCAATGCGGGATCGGTCACGTTTGCGGCAAGGCTTTCGGCCTCGCACCGGGTCCGGGCGTCGGGCAGGCGCGCGGCGGGCCCGGGCGCAGGGGCGGCGCTGAACTGCGCCTGCGCCTCGGCAAAGCCGGTGGGGGCGGTCTGCGTCACCTGAATGCGCGCGATGGCGTTATAGCCGTAGCAGGCGTTGACCCGCTCGCGCAGGGCGGGAAGCCACATCTCGATCAGCGGGGCCGAGGCACCCGTGGTCAAAAGCGTCAGCGTGGCCCCGAAACCGCTGCGCGAATGGGCGATCCTGACGGGGCG
>JAUNTV010000030.1:0-5196 GCA_030538515.1 Paracoccus sp. (in: a-proteobacteria) | reverse complement strand
GATCTCGGGCCCGGCGATCTCGGGCCAATGGGTGAGCAGGCGCGCCACGGCAAAGCCGCGCCCCTCGGCGGCATGCCGGATCGGCGCGGCCACAAGTTGGGCTGCCTGCCGAAATCCGCGCCCATGGCGGCGGGGGGGCTGTGACATGCGGCGCTCCGCGGTTAGAAACGGGCGCAGCATAGCAAGCCAAGCCGGGGACGCCAGTGAGCAGGCCGAAAAAAGACGTGATCCATGCGTGAACTCGCCCCCCTGCTGCTGGCCTGGTATGACCGCCACGCAAGGGTGCTGCCATGGCGCGTCCCGCCGGGGCAGGGCCAGGCCACCCCTTACCGCGTCTGGCTGTCCGAGATCATGCTGCAACAGACCACCGTGGCCGCCGTGCGCACCTATTACGAGCGTTTCATCGCGCTTTGGCCCGATGTGCAGGCGCTGGCGGCGGCGGATGATGCGCGCGTCATGGCCGAATGGGCGGGGCTTGGCTATTACGCGCGGGCGCGCAACCTGCTGGCCTGCGCGCGGCAGGTGGCGGCGACGGGGGGCGTTTTCCCGCGTGACCGGGCGGGCTTGCAGGCGCTGCCCGGCGTGGGTGCCTATACCTCGGCGGCGATCGCGGCCATCGCCTATGACCAGCCCGAGACCGTGGTGGACGGCAATGTCGAGCGCGTCGTGGCCCGGCTTTTCGCGGTCCAGACCCCGCTTCCGGCCGCCAAGCCGGAACTGACCCGGCTGGCGGCAAGCCTGACGCCCGCCACCCGGTCCGGCGATTTCGCGCAGGCCATGATGGATCTTGGCGCGACGATCTGCACGCCCCGAGGCCCGGCCTGCGCGCTTTGCCCGCTAGGCGCGCTTTGCGCCGCCCACAAGGCGGGCATCGCCGCCGATCTGCCCCGCCGCGCGCCCAAAGCCCCCAAACCACACCGCAAGGGGCTGGCATGGGTCGCGATCACCCCCGAAGCCGTGCTGCTGGAACGTCGCCCCGCCAAGGGGCTTCTGGGCGGCACCCTGGCCTTCCCGTCAAGCCAATGGGACGGCAGCGACCTGCCCCCGCCCCTTGCCGCCGACTGGCAGGATCTGGGCCATGTCACCCATATCTTCACCCATTTCGCGCTGGATCTTCAGGTCAGGCTGGCGGTTCTGCCGGACACGCCGCCCCGCGATGTCGGGATGCGCGGCGACTGGATGGCGCGCCGCCAGTTTTCAGCCAGCGACCTGCCGGGCCTGATGCGCAAGGTCTGGAAACGGGTCGAGGCCGCGCTTTGAGCGCCCGGCCTGCACCTGTGGATGGTGGAAAACCCAGACGTTCAGGGCAAAGGGCCCGCGCTTGCGCCGGGCCCCAGGAAATCGGTTTCTCCTCCCCCCTCCTGCCCGGACAGTCAGACGTGGCGACCGCGTGCGATCCGGGCGTATTCGCTGATCTTGCGGCCCGAATCACCGTCGCGCTGATGCGGGCGGCGTTGCAGGCTGAGCGTGGCGGGATGCGGGCGGCTTTCGCGTTCCTGACCAAGATAGGCGCGCAGCCGGGCGCTTTTCGCGCTGAGGGTCCGGTTTGTGACGGTATCGTTCATGGCAAGGTTCCTTCCTTGGGATGCGGCCACCATAGGGCCGAATCGGTTCAGATCCAAATCACGCCGCCTGCACACCCTGCCCCGAGGTCAGAATCGCATGCAGCGCCGCCGGGTCGCTGTTCGCGCGCAGCTTGGCGCGCAGGTCGGGGTCGCGCAGCGTGCGCGACACCAGCGCCAGCGCCTTGAGGTGATCGACCCCGTTCCCCTTGGGCGCGAAAAGCGCAAAGATCAGGTCGACCGGCTGGCGGTCGACCGCATCGAAATCAAGCGGCTTGTCCAGCTTGACGAAAACCCCGGCCACATGGTCCAGCGTATGCAGCCTTGCATGGGGCAGCGCCACGCCATTGCCCACCCCGGTCGGGCCAAGGCTTTCGCGTTCCTGAAGCGCGTCCAGCGTCAGGCTGGGGTCCAGCCCGTAAATCTGCCCGGCCATTTCGGCAATATCCTGAAACAGCCGTTTCTTGGAACCGACCTGAGGATAGGCGCGAACCGCGCCGGGCTTTACAATCGTGCTGAGCTGCATTTCATCCGACTTTCCGCCTTCCCCGACCGTCATCAGCCGGTCAGGGAAGGAGCACCGCGATCAGCGGTGACTAGCTGCTGTTGCGGGGATCGATCCAGCCGATATTGCCATCATCGCGGACATGCACGACGTTGACGCCCCCGTGTTTTTCATTGCGGAACACCAGAAGCGGCGCCCCGGCAAGTTCCATCTGCATCACCGCATCACCGACCGAAAGCGTCGGCACGCGGGTCTCCATTTCGGCGACGATGACGGGTTGCAGGCCATCCGTATCCTGCGCCTCCCATTCCTCTTCGTCAGCGGGCAGCACATACAGGCCGGCCGCGCCATAGACAACAGGCTCTGACCTGTCCTTATGATGGTCTTTCAGGCGGCGCTTGTAGCGGCGAAGCTGCTTGTCCATCCGCTCGCGCGCTGATTCGAAGGCGGCATAGATTTCCGGGTCCTCGCCCTTGGCCTGAACCGTCAGACCGGTGGAAAGGTGAACGAGCACGTCACAGACCAGCATATGGGCCTTTTTCGAGAATGTGACCACGGCTTCGGTTGGCCGCTGCGAATACTTGCCCACGGTTTCGCCCAGTTCCGTCTGGACGTGCTGGGTCAGGGCCTCGCCAATGTCGATCTGCTTTCCACTGATCTGGTAACGCATCATTTTTTCCTTTCATCGCCGGCCCCCGAGCCTGCGGCGTCGGGACCAGTCCGGTCAGGGGATCAGTCTGCGGCCGACCCGCTTTACTGTCAACGATGCGGATGCAGCGAAGCCCCCGAAGTCGTCACGCCAGCACGAAATCTTCGCCCAGATAGACCTGACGGACGCGGGGATCGGCGACGATTTCAGCGGTGGTCCCGGACATGAGCACATGCCCGTCATGCAGGATATAGGCGCGGTCGACGATTCCAAGCGTCTCACGCACGTTGTGATCGGTGATCAGAACACCGATGCCGCGCGATTTCAGGTCATGGACAAGGCCGCGGATATCGTTGACGGCGATGGGATCGACGCCCGCGAAGGGTTCGTCCAGCAGCAGATAGCGCGGATTGGCGGCAAGGCAGCGGGCGATCTCGACACGCCTTCGCTCGCCCCCCGAAAGCGCCATGGCCGAGGCATTGCGGATATGCCCGATGGAGAATTCACCCAGCAGTTCCTCCAGCCGCTCGCGGCGGCGATGCTGGTCCGGCTCGACCACCTCCAGCACGGCCATGATGTTCTGTTCCGCCGTAAGGCCCCGGAAAATCGACATCTCCTGCGGCAGATAGCCGATGCCAAGGCGCGCACGGCGAAACATCGGCAACCCCGAGGCATCCGCCCCGTCGATCATCACCGTGCCCGCATCGGGCGTGATCAGCCCGGCGATGCAATAAAAACAGGTGGTCTTGCCCGAGCCGTTCGGCCCCAGAAGCGCCACCACCTCGCCCTCGGCCAGATCCAGCGAGACGTCGCGAATCACCGGGCGCTTCCTGTAGGATTTTCGCAGCTGACGGATGGCCAGCCCGCTGCCCGCCGGCGCGGTCATTGTCCGGTGCCCGGTTGCAGGATGGTGCGCACGCGCCCCGTGGCCTGCGCCGTGCCATCGGCCAGATTGACCACGATGCGTTCGCCCGACATGACGTTCTGGCCCTGCGTCACCAGCACATTGCCGGTCAGGGTGACAAGCTGGCTGGCGACATCATAGACGGCGTGTTCGGCCTCGGCCGCGTCGGCGCCCTGCACCAGCACGACATTGCCCGTCGCATCAAGGCCGGAGATCCGGCGCTGCGTGCCGCTTTCGTAAACCACCGACACCCGGTCCGCCGAAAGCCGCATCTCGCCCTGGGCGATCACCACCTTGCCGGTCAGATCGGTCTGGCCGGTGGCCTGATTGATCACCATCTCATCGGCTGAGACCTCGATCGGGGCATCCGCCTGCGCCGCCACCCCGCCGAAGGGAACCGTCTGCGCAAGCGCGGACACCGGCGCGGCCAGCAGGGCTAGAAGCAGTGCAAGACAGTCGCGGCGCATCGGCATTCCTTTCGGGGCGGGTCAGGGTTGATATAGCAGACGCACGCCGCCTGACAAATTCAGAACATGCTGGCCGGCCTCGTCCCGGGTGATCTCCATCCGGTCGGCATCGACGCGGCCGAAAGGGGCAAAGGCGGTCATGCCGCCCTTGCCCTGCATCACGCCGCTGGCGGTATCGGTATCAAGATCGGGCACGGTCATCGCCCACCCGTCCGAGGTGGTGATGCGCACACCCCCGCTCAGCCGGATCGTCGCGCCATCCATCCGCCCTTCGGGCGCGGTCAGGTCGGCGGCAAGGCCACCGGGCGTGCGCCAGGTCATGCGCAGGCGCTCGGCATCGCTGTTGCCGTCCTGCGCGGACCCGGCACTGTCGGCGGTCAGGGTGACGGCCGCGCCATCCTCGGTCACGCCGGCGAATTCGGGGCGCGTCATGCGCGCGTCACGCGCCAGCGCCTCGGCATCCACATCGGCATAGGGCAGCGCCCCGTCAGGGTCGGGCGCGCGCGGCAGAAGAAACAGCGTCGAAAGGATCGCCAGCGCCGCCAGCGGCAGCAGCACACGCAGCCATGCCACCACCCGAGAGCGCATCACACCAGCCCGGCGCGCAGGCAGTCGTGGATATGCAGGATGCCGCGCGGCAACCCGTCATCGACCACGAAAAGGCAGGTGATCTTGCGCGATTGCATTTCGGCCAGGGCGGCCTCGGCCAGTTGATCGGCGTGGATGGTGCGCGGGTGGGCGGTCATCACCTCATCGGCGCGGCGGTCCAGAAGGCCGCTCATGTGGCGGCGCAGGTCGCCGTCGGTGATGATGCCCACCAAAGCGCCCGAGGGGCCGGTCACGCCCGTCACGCCATAGCCCTTCTGGCTGATTTCCAGAAGCGCCTCGGTCATGGGGGTGTTCGCGGACACAAGGGGCATATCATCATGCATCAGATCGCCCACACGCGACAGCTGCGCACCCAGCTTGCCGCCGGGGTGGAAGGTGCGGAAATGTTCGGGCGTGAAGCGGCGATGTTCCATCAGGGCCACCGCCAGCGCATCGCCAAGCGCCAGCGTCATCGTGGTCGAGGTGGTCGGCACGATGCCCTTG
Source organism: Paracoccus sp. (in: a-proteobacteria) (assembly GCA_030538515.1). Taxonomy (GTDB): domain Bacteria; phylum Pseudomonadota; class Alphaproteobacteria; order Rhodobacterales; family Rhodobacteraceae; genus Paracoccus. The sequence continues at coordinate 17 of JAUNTV010000030.1, read as the reverse complement.
CCACAGGCTTCGGGCGC
>JAUNTV010000421.1:595-2119 GCA_030538515.1 Paracoccus sp. (in: a-proteobacteria) | reverse complement strand
AAGAACAGGCCCGACCATGCATGATATCCGCGCCATCCGCGAGAACCCGGAAGCCTTTGACGCAGCCCTCGCGCGGCGGGGTGTTGCGCCCGTATCCGCCGAAATCCTGAAGCTGGACGAAACCCGCCGCGCCCGGATCAAGGCGGCCGAGGACGCGCAGGCCGAACAGAACCGCGCCAGCAAGCTGGTCGGGGCCGCCAGGGCCAGGGGGGACGAGGCCGAGTTCGAGCGCCTGCGCGCCCTTGTCGCCGAGACCAAGGCGCAGGTGGCGCAGATGCAGGCAGAAGCCGGGACGCTTGATGCCGAATTGCGCGACATGCTGCTTGCCGTGCCCAACCTGCCGCTGGACCGGGTGCCCGAAGGCGCGGATGAGACCGGCAACGTCGAGATCCGCCGTTGGGGCACGCCGCGCGATTTCGCCTTTACCCCGGTCGAGCATTTCGAGATCGCGGGCGTGCGCCCCGGCATGGATTTCGCCACCGCCGCCAGACTTTCCGGCGCGCGCTTCGTCGTGCTGCAAGGCGGTGTGGCGCGCATTCACCGCGCGCTTGCGCAATATATGATCGACCTGCATGCCGACCGCCACGGGCTGGTCGAAACGAACGGCCCCGTCCTGGTTCTGTCGGACATGATGGAGGGCACCGGCCAATTGCCGAAATTCGGCGAGGACAGCTATCAGACCCGCGAAGGCTGGTGGCTGATCCCGACATCCGAGGTCACGCTGACCAATACCGTGAATGGCGATCTGCTGGATGCCGCCAGCCTGCCGCGCCGCATGGTCGCGCATTCGCTGTGCTTCCGCTCGGAAGCGGGCAGTGCCGGGCGCGACACGGCGGGGATGCTGCGCCAGCACCAGTTCGAAAAGGTCGAGATGGTCTCGATCACCGATGCCGCCACGGGCGAGGCCGAACATGACCGCATGACCGCGCAGGCCGAGGCCGTGCTGCAAGGGCTTGGCCTGCCCTATCGCACCATGCTGCTTTGCACCGGCGATATGGGTTTCGGCGCGCGCATCACCCATGATCTGGAAGTCTGGCTGCCCGGCCAGAACACCTATCGCGAAATCAGCAGCGTCAGCTATTGCGGCGATTTTCAGGGTCGCCGGATGAATGCACGCTACCGCCCCGAAGGCGGCGGCAAACCCGAATTCGTTCACACGCTGAACGGATCGGGGCTGGCGGTCGGGCGCACGCTGATCGCGGTTCTGGAAAACGGCCAGCAAGAGGACGGTTCGGTCACGCTGCCTGCGGTGCTTGGCCCCTATCTGGGCGGCAAGACGCGGCTTCTGGCGGATGGCACGCTCGGCTGAGGCGGTGTTTCGAGCTGCCAGCGCGTCCTCTGGGCCTGCGGGGCGGCAAGACGCGGCTTCTGGCGGATGGCGCGCTCGGCTGAGGCGGCGCTTCGGGCTGCCAGCGCGTCCTCTGGGCCTGTCGGGGCGGCAAGACGCGGCTTCTGGCGGGCGGCCTGCCCGGCTGAGGCGGCGCTTCGGGCTGCCAGCGCGTCCTCTGGGCCTGTCGGGGCGGC
>JAUNTV010000421.1:0-495 GCA_030538515.1 Paracoccus sp. (in: a-proteobacteria) | reverse complement strand
AAGGCGCGGCTTCTGGCGGATGGCGCGCTCGGCTGAGGCGGCCGCTTCGGGCTGCCAGCGCGTCCTCTGGGCCTGCGGGGGCGCGGCGGGAGAAGGCAGGCGGTCGCTTTCGGGCACGTGCCGGTGAATTGAGCACGCCACCGGTCCCGCGTGGCTGAACCGCAAAAGGCCCGGATCGCTGGCAACTCTGCCGCCGTTCATGCGTTCTGCCGAAATGACGCGTGCGGCGACCCTTCTGATGTGCCTTCTGGCCCTGGCCTTCGTGGTCAGCGGGATGATCTTTGCCGTCACCCCTGCCCCGATCGCCGAACTGCCCGGCCAGATCGCCGCCCGCGCGGTCCATGCCGATCCCGACGGGCTGGCCACGATCTATCTGCGGCCGCAGCAGCCCGCCATGTGGCTGATGGTGGCCGCGCTCTGGACGGTGGTGCTGCTGTTCGGGGCGCGGCGGGAATGGCGGGGCGCGGCGGCGCGGCGCGATCTTGATCTGGCGGA
>JAUNTV010000420.1 GCA_030538515.1 Paracoccus sp. (in: a-proteobacteria) | reverse complement strand
TCCAGGCGTGCGCCTTCGACCACTCGGCCAACCGTCCGTGCCCGCGCTAGTTAGCGGCTTCGACCGTGCTCTGCAAGGCTCAGAGTTTCGAAATCCGCTCCTGCAGCGTGGCGAGCTGGCGGCGGATTTCGTCCATGTCGGCCTTGTCAGATCCGGGCGCGGTCTCGCCCTCGGGTTCGGGGCCCGAGGTGCCGCCGCGCCAGCCGCCCATCATCGCTTTCAGAAATGCCTTCTGCTGGCGCTGAAGCTGGTCGAAGCCGGGCATGGAGGACATCGGGCCGGCGGACATGGCGGCCATGTTCTCCATGATCTTTGACTGCCCCTCGCGCAGCATCTCGAAGCTTGCGGCCAGGAATTGCGGCACGACGGTCTGCGCCTGGCTGGTATAGCTGCGCACCAGATCGGTCAGCACATCCACCGGCAGGACGCTTTCGCCCCGGCTTTCATGTTCGGCTATGATCTGAAGAAGATATTGCCGCGTCAGGTCGTCGCCGGTCTTGAGATCGACGATCCTGACCTCGCGCCCCTCATGGATGAAACGCGCGATATCCTCCAGCGTCACATAATCGCTGGTTTCCGTATTATAGAGCCGGCGGCTGGCGTAGCGCTTGATCAGCAATGGCGCAGCGGCTTCGGTCGGGGCCATCATCTACCTCGTGAATGCATTTGCAGCATTCTGGTGCCAAAGCGCGGCAATTGCAAAGCAAAAGGGGCAGCCAGGCGGCCGCCCCTTTGCGTCAGGATCGAAAGATCGATCAGACTTTCGCGGCGGTGGTCGCTTTCTTGACAGCGTCCTGAGCCTGCTTCGTGGCTTTTTCAGCAGTCTTCTGAGCGTCTTCGGCGATGTCCTTGCCGGCAGCCATCAGCAGGTCGACGGTTTCCATCTGAAGCTTCTTGGCGACCTCGGCGAAAGCCGACATATGCTCGGCCGCGGTTTCAGCCGAAGCCGAGGCGAAATCGGTGAAGGCTTTGGCATAGGCCGAGGCATCGTCTTTCTTGGTGGTCAGTTCACCAACGCGGGCGATGGTGTCCTTGGCCCACTGAGCCGAAATCTCGGTCGAACGCTCGGCAGCCGACAGGGCGACTTTCGACAGTTTCTCGTTCAGGGCCGACTGGGTTTTGAACGCGTCCTGCATCGACGAGGTGTCGACCGGGAAGTTCGCCATCATGTCCTGCATGGTCTTGGTGAAATCGGGGGCTTTAGCCATCTGTCTTCTCCTGATTTGGCAGCATAAAGGGGAGGATCGCTGCCGGGGTTCCAGTGCGCCCTATCTACATGCTGCATCGCAGCATTGCAAGCCCGATTTCTGCGGCGCAGCGAAAATTTTCTGCGCCATGGCGAAAACCCGCAGACCTCTCAGGCGCGTTCGTGAACATATGTGCCGGGCGCGGGGCCGAACCCGTCATCGGGCGCGCGCGCGGGGACCATGGCACCGGAATGACCCGCCAGCCATGCTTCCCATGTCGGCCACCAGCTTCCGGGCTGGAACCCGGATGCCTCGCGCCAGGCCTCGGGACCGGCCGAGAAATCCTCGCCCCCCGCATAATGACCGTATTTCTTCTTGCTCGGCGGGTTGATGATGCCGGCGATATGGCCCGATTCCGACAGGATGAAGCGCTTGTCGGGCGAACCCATCTGCGCCACGCCGCGCCAGCTGTATTTCCAGGGCGCGATATGGTCGGTCTCGCAGCCGATGGCGCAAAGCGGAAGGGTGATGTCCTTCAGCGTCACATTATGGCCCAGAACGGGAAAGCCCTCGTCCACCAGAAGGTTCTGCTGGCACAGCCCGCGCAGGTAATCGACGGTCATCTTGCCGGGCAGATTGGTGGCGTCGCCGTTCCAGTAAAGCAGATCGAAGGCGGGCGGCGTCTCACCCATCATATAGGACCGGATCGCGGGGCCCCAGACCAGATCATTGGCGCGCAGGAAGCTCATGGTGCGGCTCATCAACTGGGCGGCGAAAACCCCGGCCCGATCGACCTCGGCAGTGATGCCGTCGACGAAATCATTCTGAAGGAAGGGGGTGAATTCGCCCTGCTCGCTAAAATCGGTCAGCGTGGTGAAGAAGGTGGCCGAGGCCACGCGCCTGTCGCCCTTCTGCGCCATCAGCCCAAGCGTCA
>JAUNTV010000419.1 GCA_030538515.1 Paracoccus sp. (in: a-proteobacteria) | reverse complement strand
ATTCGGCCCATGCCTGATCACGGCTCATCGGCCCGCCCACGGGGGTGGTGCGGGGGCTGGCATAGAAGGCGGCCATCGGCCCAAAATCCGCCAGTTGCGGGCCGCGCAGGCTCAGGCGTTCGGTTTCGATGACCGGCACCCGATCCGACAGGGGCATCCGCCCTTGCGCCATGCTGTTATCCTGCGCCGCGTTCACTTATTTCTTCCCGAACAGCCCCGAAAGCCCGCCGGGCAGGCCCATGCCGCCCAATTGCCCGCCAAGCCCGCGCGGGTCTTGCAGCATTTTCGTCGCCTCGGCCATTTTCGCGGGATCGGCGCTTGCCATATCGGGCAGCCCCTCGCCCTTGCCCATCATGGCGCGCATGGCCTGTTTCATCATGCCGCCCTTCATCTTGCCGAGCTTCTTCATCGTATCGGCCATCTGTTTTTGCATTTTCAGAAGCCGGTTGAGTTCCGAGACCTCCAGCCCCGCGCCGGCCGCGATCCGCTTCTTGCGGCTGGCTTGCAGCATATCGGGATTGGCGCGTTCCTTCTTGGTCATCGAATTGATCAGCGCGATCTGGCGGCGGATCAGCGTATCATCCATGCCGGCCTGTTCGGCCTGTCGGGCCATTTTCGCCATGCCGGGCATCATCTGCATGATATTGCCCATGCCGCCCATCTTCTGCATCTGCTCAAGCTGGCTGCGCAGGTCGTTCATATTGAACATGCCCTTCTGGAAGCGCTTCATCATGCGCTCGGCCTGTTCGACCTCAAGCACTTCCTGCGCTTTCTCGACAAGGGCCACGATATCGCCCATGCCCAGAATGCGGCCCGCGACGCGGCTGGCATCGAAGGCTTCCAGAGCGTCCATCTTTTCGCCAAGACCCACGAAGCGGATCGGCTTGCCGGTGACGGCGCGCATCGACAGCGCCGCGCCGCCGCGCCCGTCGCCATCCATCCGCGTCAGCACGACGCCGGTCACGCCGATCTTCGCGTCGAATTCGCTGGCGACATTCACCGCGTCCTGACCGGTCAGCCCGTCGACGACCAGAAGCGTCTCGCGCGGGGTGGCGATGTCGCGGACGGCCTTGACCTCATCCATCAGCAGATCGTCGATATGCAGGCGCCCGGCGGTGTCCAGCATGAAGACGTCATAGCCGCCAAGAGTCGCCTGCTGCCTGGCGCGCCGCGCGATCTGGACGGCGCTTTCGCCCGGCACGATGGGCAGGGTGTCGACGCCGATCTGCTGGCCCAGAATGGCAAGCTGTTCCATGGCCGCAGGCCGGTTGGTATCGAGCGAGGCCATAAGCACACGCTTCTTCTCGCGGTCTTTCAGGCGCAGGGCCAGCTTGGCGGTGGTGGTGGTTTTCCCCGAGCCTTGCAGCCCGACCATCAGGATCGGCGCGGGCGGGTTGTCGATGCGCAGCGCATCGGGCTCGCCCTCGCCCTGAAGGGTTTTTATCAGTTCGTCATGGACGATCTTGACGACCTGCTGGCCCGGCGTGACCGATTTCGTGACCGCTGCCCCCGTGGCCTTGCCCGTCACCGCCTTCACGAAGCTGCGCGCCACGGGAAGCGAGACATCGGCTTCCAGAAGCGCGGTGCGCACCTCGCGCATGGCGGCGGTGACATCGGCCTCGCTCAGCGCACCCTGCCTGGTGAGCCGGTCGAAAACGCCGCCAAGGCGGTCTGACAGATTCTCGAACATGCGGGCCTCCTTCGGGGTCATTCGGGGTGCGCGGGTGCGGTCAATGCACGAACGCCCCCGTGGGCGCGACGCGCTGACGGGGGGCGATCCCCGCGCAGGTCGGGGACCGGAAGGGCGGACCTTCCGGGGATTTGCATGCCGGTTACGGCGATTGGGGCGGAAAGTCAAGCGCGGGCTGTCGTTAACCCGATCTTCAGAACCACGGGATTAATCTGGGCGCGAATCAAGGGGTCGCCATGAGTGATCAAATCATTATCAACGCTGTTCCGCTGATCGGCGAACTGGTGACACCGGCAATGATGCATGTCAGCCGCCAGATGCCGGAACTGCAACTGATCTACCGCAGCGAACCGGGCTTCGTCTGCCTTGACGATGGCATGACCATCGCGCTGCGCGCAGGGCAGGAGCCTTGCGGCGAAAGGCATGCGGTGCGCTGGC
>JAUNTV010000418.1 GCA_030538515.1 Paracoccus sp. (in: a-proteobacteria) | reverse complement strand
TGTCGGATGCAGCGGCTCGCAACGCCAATGTTGGCGGCGAAGTCCTCTGCACCGTATTCTAAGGGGGCCGCAATGTCTCGTATTGGTAAACGGCCTGTCGAACTGCCGAAAGGCGTGACGGCCGAGATCAAGGGCCAGACCATTGAGGTCAAAGGCCCTAAAGGCTCGCGCAGCTTTACCGCGACCGATGACGTGGATCTGGTGCTGGAAGAAGGCGCTGTCAGCGTCAAGCCGCGCGGCCAGTCCAAGCGCGCGCGCCAGCAGTGGGGGATGACCCGCTCGATGATTGAAAACCTGACCGTCGGTGTGTCGGAAGGTTTCAAGAAAGAGCTGGAAATCCAGGGTGTTGGCTATCGTGCCACCATGCAGGGCAAAACCCTGAAACTGGCGCTTGGCTACAGCCACGACGTGAACTTCGAAACGCCGGACGGGGTGACGATCACCGCGCCCAAGCAGACCGAAATCATCGTCGAAGGCATCGACCAGCAGCTGGTCGGTCAGGTTGCGGCAAACATCCGCGAGTGGCGTCGTCCCGAGCCGTATAAAGGCAAGGGCATCCGCTACAAGGGCGAGTATGTCTTCCGCAAAGAAGGCAAGAAGAAGTAAGGGGCGCATTGAAAATGGCACTGAAAAAGCAAGAGCTGTTCCTCAAGCGCCGTATGCGCAACCGGAACAAACTGCGCGCGATGGCCAATGGCCGTCCGCGCCTGTCCGTCCACCGTTCGTCCAAGAACATCTCGGTGCAGGTCATCGACGATGCGCAGGGTGTGACGCTGGCCGCGGCCTCGACGCTGGAAAAAGATTTCGGCGTCGTCGGCAAGAACAACGTCGAGGCCGCCGCGAAAATCGGCGCCGCGATCGCAGAGCGCGCCAAGAAGGCGGGCGTCGAAGAGGTCGTCTTTGACCGTGGCGGGTTCCTGTTCCACGGCAAGCTCAAGGCACTGGCCGATGCGGCGCGCGAAGGCGGGCTGAAGTTCTGATGATGCGGGGGGCGTGTCCCAAGGCGGGCGCGCCCCTCCGATGATCCGGGGCCGGCATGTATTGCCGGCCACCATGGATCGGACCCAATGGGCGCGGCTTGCGCCAGAGTGAAAGGATGCCTTATGGCAGAACGTGAGAACCGCCGGGACCGCCGCCGCGAAGAGCGCGAGGAAACCCCGGAATTCGCCGACCGTCTGGTCGCCATCAACCGCGTGTCGAAAACCGTCAAGGGCGGTAAACGCTTTGGCTTTGCGGCGCTTGTCGTCGTGGGCGATCAGCGCGGCCGCGTCGGCTTTGGCAAGGGCAAGGCCAAAGAAGTGCCCGAGGCGATCCGCAAGGCGACCGAACAGGCGAAACGCAATCTGGTCCGCGTGCCGCTGCGCGATGGCCGCACCCTGCACCACGATATCGAGGGCCGCCACGGCGCGGGCCGCGTCGTGATGCGCACCGCCGTTCCGGGCACGGGCATCATCGCCGGTGGTCCGATGCGCGCCGTGTTCGAGATGCTGGGTGTTCAGGACGTCGTGGCGAAATCGCTTGGCTCGCAGAACCCCTATAACATGATCCGCGCCACGCTGGACGGTCTGAAGGCGGAAGCCTCGCCCCGTTCGGTCGCGCAGCGTCGTGGCAAGAAAGTGGCCGAGATCCTGCCCTCGCAGGAAAAACCGGCTGCCGAAGCCGCCGAAGCGTAAGGATAAGGAGAGGCTGTCATGGCTAAAACCATCGTCGTGAAGCAGATCGGTAGCCCGATCCGCCGCCCCGCCATCCAGCGCGAGACGCTGAAAGGCCTGGGCCTGAACAAGATGCACCGCACGCGCGAGCTGGAAGATACCCCGGCCGTGCGCGGCATGGTCGCCAAGATCCCGCATCTTGCGGTGATCATCGAAGAAAAGAACTGAGATCAGGCCGGGGCGACCCGGCCTTTTTCGTTGCCGCCCCCACGCCCGGCTTGCGGCCTGCCGCGATCCCGCCATGCGGTCGAACCCGGCGCGCGGGGCAGGACTTGACGCGAAAGGGCGGATCGGATAGCGACCCCCGGTGGTCATCCGACCCGATTCCAAAAGCAAGAAACGCCGTGTCCGCCCCCTTCGCTTCATGGGGCGCTTCCGGCCGAAGGAGAAGCGATATGAAACTGCATGAAATCCGCGACAATGACGGCGCCAACCGC
>JAUNTV010000417.1:1538-2156 GCA_030538515.1 Paracoccus sp. (in: a-proteobacteria) | reverse complement strand
GCCTTAAGCTGTTCGGCACCGGTAACACGCGCGTCAAAATGGGCTGAACGACGCCCCGCGCATGGGCGTGAGGCGAAGCCCCGGTAAAGGGGCTGCGCTTTTCTACGCCTCTGAATCGGGCGGGGCGGGATAGAAGATGCGGCCATCCCCGGCGACCTCGGCACCCGTGGTCAGGGCAGCCGGGTCGAAGCGTCCCTCGGCCATGATGTGAAACACGGGCCAATCCGCCGCGATCAGATAATCCGCCACGATCCGCCGATGACAGCGCCACCACAGCGCTTCGGAACACATCAGCGTGCAGCGCCGCGCCCGGCCCTCGGTCATCGCCTCGTTCAGCCCGGCGCGGAAATCGGGCGAAAGCGCGTAATCGGCATAATTGTGAAAGCTGCGGTTCTGCCAAAGCGCATTGACCTTGGGCGCGACATGCCAATCCTTGCCGCGCAACCCGCCCAGACGGGCAAGATGGCGATATGCCACCCCGCATTCGCGTAAAGCGCCTGCCAGACTGTCCTTGTTGAATTGCGGATTGGCGCGCGACATCGGCATCTTGCGGATATCCAGAACGCAGGCGATCCCGGCGCTGGCGATCAACCCGGTGAATTCCGACAGGCTGCGGTT
>JAUNTV010000417.1:0-1516 GCA_030538515.1 Paracoccus sp. (in: a-proteobacteria) | reverse complement strand
GAATGGCCGACGGTATAGAAGGCCGCGCCCATCACAGCCTGGTCAGCGCGCTGCCCTTATGGGCGGCGATATGATCCGTCTTGTCGCTTCTGATCTCATATTGCGGTTCATCGACCGAGGCGTGATGTCGGTGGCCCTTGTAATCGAAATCACTTGTGTGAACGGCGATGATCCGCCCCGAGACCCAGCCCGCTTCCGAATTCCACCGCACATGATCGCCAATCCTGAACCTGTCGCCCATCGCTTCCCCCATCCGATCCGGGTGGGCCAAGGGTAGCATGGCCCCGCCCATGGGTCCACGCGACGCCCCCCTTTCCTTTCCGCGTCCGCCCGCCCAGAATGGCCCCGTGCATGACAAGAAGGCCGCCCGATGACCCTACCCGCCCGGATCGCCATCCTCACCACCTCTGACCGCGCGGCGGCAGGCGCTTACGAAGATCGCGGTGGCCCCGGCGCCGAGGCATGGCTGCGCGATGTGATCACATCGCCCATCGAAATCACCCGCAAGATCGTGCCCGACGAGCGCGCGACCATCGCCGATGCGCTGCGCGCCTTCTGCGACGGGGGCGCTGATCTGATCCTCGTGACCGGCGGCACCGGCCCCGCCCCGCGCGACGTGACCCCCGAGGCCGTCAGCGACGTGGCCGAGCGCGAATACCCCGGCTTCGGCGAAGAAATGCGCCGCGCCTCATTGGCCGAGGTGCCCACCGCCATCCTCTCGCGCCAAACGGCGGTCAGCCGGGGGAAAACGCTGATCATCACCATCCCCGGCAAACCATCGGCCATCGCCACCTGCCTGAACGCGGTTTTCGCCGCCGTCCCCTATTGCCTTGACCTGCTGGGGGCTGCGCGCATCGAAACCGACCCTGCACGGATCACCGCCTTCCGCCCCAAAACCGGCTGATCCGTCATGAGCCTGTGGCAAAGAAAAGCCGAGGCCTGAGGGAAGCGTTCCGTGTCGATCCTGGTCATACCAGACAGTCTGGCGGCTTTTTCATGGTCCGGGGCGACCATAAGCGGCACCTCATCGCTGCGCGCCGCTTTTGCAGGATGTCGAAATCCACCGCCTGCGGCTTCAGCGCCGCGCCGCAGGTGGCGCATTACGGCCCATCGGCCAGCCGCGCCACCGGCACGCGGTTCATCTGGCCATAATACAGGCAGGTCAGTTTTTTCGTGGACATGCGCCCTCAGAAAATTCCGGTCAGATAGAGCAGGATGATCACCACCAGCGGCACACCCAGAAACCACGCGACAATGCCTTTCATGGCCCGTTTCCCCTTTTTTCCAATCGATCCAAGGGGAAACACCCCCCGGCCCGCGCGGTTCCGGGGGGTTAACAAAGGCTATTCGGCGGCTTCGGCGTAATCTTCCAGCGGCGGGCAGGTGCAGATCAGGTTGCGGTCGCCATGGACGTTATCGACCCGCCCGACGGGGGGCCAGTATTTGTCCACCCGGAAGGCTCCGGGCGGGAAGCAGCCCTGTTCGCGGCTATAGGCGCGGTCCCAGTCGGCGACCA
>JAUNTV010000416.1 GCA_030538515.1 Paracoccus sp. (in: a-proteobacteria) | reverse complement strand
CGCCGCGTTCAAGCGCATCCTTGATGATGTAAAGGGCCGCGCGATCCTTCACCGACTGGCCGGGGTTCATGAACTCGGCCTTGCCGAGAATCTCGCAGCCGGTGGCCTCGGACGGGCCACGCAGCCGGATCAGAGGGGTATTGCCAATCGCCGAGGCGAGGTCGGGGCGGATCTCCATATCGCGGCCTTTCCTGTCATATGCAGCCCTGATCAATATCAGCCAAGGGCGGCGCGGCAAGCCTTGAGGCGCGGAAATCGTGCCCCGGACCTGCCGGAACGCTTCACCTTCGCGCCAGATCGGCGGCACCGGCCCCGCTGTGCCCGGCCCGGATCGCATCCGCCATGCGATCCAGATGCAGGCTCATCGCGATCAGCGGGCCACATTGAAGCTGCCCGTTCAGGGCCAGTTCCAGCAATTCGCGCCGCGCCAGGATATGGGTGGCGATATCCTCGCCCTCGCTGTCCAGCCCAAGCCCGTTTTCCGGCACCCGCGCGGAAAGATCGGTGATGCCGATGAACGGGTAGAAGAATTCGCTGTTCGCGCCGGGCGTCGGGTAATGCGGCGCCAGCGGATACAGCCGCGAGACGCTTAGCCGCGCCTCCTCGACCGCCTCGCGCAGCGCGGCCTGATCCGGGGTTTCGCCCGCATCGATCCGCCCCGCCACCGGTTCCAGCATCCAGCATTGCGCCTGCCCCCTGACATAAGGTCCGACGCGGAACTGACTGATAAGCATGACGGAATCAAGGTCCGGGTCATAGGGAAGAAGCAGCGCCGCATCGCCCGAGACGAAGGCCTCACGTTCCAGCAGGCCGGACCATCCGCCAGAAAACAGCCGGTGGCGCAGGGCGATTTCTTCGACCGCGAAGAAGCGCCCGTAGGCCTCGCGGCGCGAAACCGTCTCGATCCGGGCGGGATCGGCGGGCGGCAGATGGGCCGAGGGGTTCATCTCGCCCGCAACACGCCGGCCCGTGGCATCCGCCAGCGCCCGACGGGCAGCAGTCATCGTCCTGGTCACGGGCACGCCTCATTCGCGGTTGTCAGCGTGATCCTGACGCATGCCGGGGGCGGCGTCAAATCGGTATGATATATTTTGAAAATCAATGATTAACGCCTAATATGTAACGCATTCTCAAAGCGGCACGCCGCGCATCCTTGCCGCCGCCGCCCGGCCGCTTTCCGCAGCAAGCTGTTCCAGCACGAGCGCCTCGGCCCGGTCGATCAGGCTGTCCAGGGCCCGCGCCTCGGGGCTGGCGCGCCGCGCCGCCGCCCGGTTGACGGCCGCCGCGCCAAGCGGCCCGTAGCCGACATACCATTCCAGCCGCAGGCGCATCTCGACCTCATGGGCGATCTCGGTCGATTGCAGCATCAGATCGGCCGCCGCATCCTCGGGGCTGGTCGGAAAATCGAAGCCGCCAGCCTCGCCGAAGCTGGTCGCGAAAGCCAGTTGCCGGTTCAGCGCCCCGGCCAGGGCGGGCATGACCATATCCTGCGTGGCGATCATGGCGTCGATCGCCGCCAGCACCGGCGCGCCGCGCGCCGCATCGGCGCGCAGCCTTTCGCTTGCCACGGCCAGCCCGTCGGGGCGCGCCAGCTCCAGCCTTGTCGCCAGCAGCATGCCCTGCCCCTCGGCCGAGACGCCCACCGCGCCAAGCGCCGCCAGCAGATCCGGGGTCGCCCCCTCCTCGGCCAGCACCCGCCCGAGCGCCTCATGCAGCAACCCCGAGACCCGCGCCGGATCATGGATTTTCGCCACCTCGGCCCGCCAGCTCGCCCCCCCCGGCGCGGCCAGATAGATCAGCGCCATGCGCTCGGCGAAAAGGCCTGATTCCGCGCCGATCACCTGCGCGCGGCTTTCGCCCATACCGGCCTGAAAGGCGCGCTCGGCAAGATTGTCGCTATGCGGGCCACGCTGCGCCAGCCCGGCCCCGCCGGTTTCTTGCGCAAGGGCCAGCCCGGCAAGCGAAAGCCCGCCAGCAAGCGCCAGCCCGAGCACCCCGAAAGCGATGCGAAAATGACGCATTCTGATCCCCCCGACACCGGCACAGGCATTTCGCCGAAAACCCCCTTGCGCTTCAACCCCCTGCCGGTTAAATGCCCCTCCACCACACCAGAAAGCGCGGAGAGGTGCCGGAGTGGTCGAACGGGGCGGTCTCGAA
>JAUNTV010000415.1 GCA_030538515.1 Paracoccus sp. (in: a-proteobacteria) | reverse complement strand
TTCAGCTCCGCCCCGTCGTCGAGATGGCAGATGACATGATCGCGGTTCAGGATGGTGATGCCCGCGGTTTCCTGAATATCGCCGGCGCGGACCTCGCCCGGACCCTTCGCGCTCAGGCTGAGACGCTTGGTGCCGTCGACATCCATTTTCAGCGTCACGCCCTTCAGGTTCAGGACGATATCGGTGACATCCTCGCGCACACCCGCGACCGAGGAAAATTCATGCAGCACATTGTCGATCTGCACGCTCGTGATCGCCGCGCCCTGAAGCGAGGACAGAAGCACGCGGCGCAGCGCGTTGCCAAGCGTCAGCCCGAAGCCGCGATCAAGCGGTTCGGCGATGACGGTCGCAGTGCGGGTCGCATCGGCGCCATTCCTGACGTCAAGCTGCGCGGGCTTGATAAGCTCGCCCCAATTCTTGTGGATCATGCGTTTGCCTCCATTCCAGTTCCGACCCCATGACCAGCAATCGGAACGCCCGAGGGTAAATGCGAAAAGCCCCGTCCGCGCCATGCAGGGCAGGCGCGGACGGGAGTGTCAGATCAGATCAGACGCGGCGGCGCTTGGGCGGCCGGCAACCGTTATGCGCGATCGGCGTCACGTCGCGGATCGCGGTGATGTTGAAGCCCACCGCAGCCAGCGCGCGCAGCGCCGATTCGCGGCCCGAACCGGGGCCCTGCACTTCGACTTCCAGCGTGCGGACGCCATGTTCCTGCGCCTTCTTGCCGGCGTCTTCGGCAGCCATCTGGGCGGCGTAGGGGGTCGATTTGCGCGAACCCTTGAAGCCCATGGTGCCGGCCGAGGACCAGGCAATCGCATTGCCCTGCACGTCCGAGATCAGGATCTTGGTATTGTTGAACGACGAGTTCACATGCGCCACGCCAGCGGCGATGTTCTTGCGTTCCTTGCGCTTCATGCGCGTCTTGTCACGAGCCATCTGCCTGCCTCCTTATTTCTTCTTGCCGGCGATCGGTTTCGCCGGGCCCTTGCGGGTGCGGGCATTGGTATGGGTGCGCTGACCACGGACCGGAAGGCCGCGGCGGTGGCGCAGACCACGATAGGAACCCAGGTCCATCAGACGCTTGATGTTCATCTGCGTCTCGCGGCGAAGATCGCCCTCGACCGTCAGGTTCGCGTCGATATATTCGCGGATCTGAAGCACTTCGGCATCCGACAGGTCATTGACGCGGCGCGCCGGGTCGATCCCCACGGCGGCGACGATCTGATCTGCGAAATGCGGGCCGATCCCGTGGATATAGGTCAGTGCGATGGGGACACGTTTCCCCGTCGGAATGTTTACGCCAGCAATACGAGCCACGCGCTATCCTTTTCCTGTTGCGGTTCCGTAGCCCCGGAACCTTTTTTCACAACCAAAGGCCCGAAAGCGGCTTTCGGGCCTCATCGTTTCACCGGAATGGTGATTCCCCTTGAGGAAGGTCGTCATCTAAAGGTGGAAGGGGGGCTTGTCAACAGCCCCCTGCCCGCCCCATGGGCGCCGATCAGAACCGCGCCAGGACCGTGCCGATCTCGGCGCCGACGGCATCGATATCGGCCATGCCATCGACCGGATGCAGCAGGCCCTTGGCATGATAGTAGCCGATCAGCGGCGAGGTCTTCTTGTAATATTCGCTCAGCCGGTCTGCAAAGACCTCGGGCGTGTCATCGGGGCGCACGGGCTGGCCGGCGGCGCGCGCATCATCCGCGCGCTTGACGACACGTGCGACAAGGGCCTTGTCGTTCACGCGCATCTCGATCACGCCGTCCAGCTTCTGGCCGGTTTCCTCCAGCAGTTCCGCCAGCGCATCGGCCTGCGCCAGCGTGCGCGGGAAGCCGTCGAAGATGAAGCCCTTGCCGCCTTCGGCCAGCCTTTCACGGATCAGGCCGATGACGATCTCGTCGGTGACAAGTTCGCCCAGGTCCATGACCTTGGCCACGCGCCTGCCCATTTCCGTGCCCGAGGCCTTTGCCGCGCGCAGCATGTCGCCGGTGGAAAGCTGCACGAGACCACGTTCCGCGACCAGGCGGGCGGCCTGCGTGCCCTTGCCCGCGCCGGGCGGGCCCAGAAGGATGATATTGACGGTCATGGCGGTCCCTCTTCCCTAGTGGTCTGGTCTTTCCGGCTGTTCCCGCGCGCCTCAGCGGCGCGACGGAGTGGTCTT
>JAUNTV010000414.1 GCA_030538515.1 Paracoccus sp. (in: a-proteobacteria) | reverse complement strand
TCAGGCTGCCTTCCTCCACCAGACCGCCAAGGCGAAAGACCTCGCCGTCATCGGGGGGGGCTTCGACGACCTGGGTGGGGGCGCGGTAAAGGTTGATGCCATCCCGAAAGGCATAGCCCATAAGCCCGACCGCCAGACCAAGGGACAGGATGGCGGCGATGACGATCTGGATGCGGCGCTGCTTTTTCAGTGACTTCACGGGAACACCTCAGGCGGATTCGAAGTGGATCGGCTGGCGCAGGAATTGCGTGGCTTTCCCGGCGACACGGGCGGGATCGCCGGTGGTCAGGCATTTCGAGACCGTGCCGCTGCCCAGAAATTCCGGGCGGCGCTGAAGGTAATCGGCAAGGCTGTCGGCGACCAGGGCGGCCTGACTGAACACCGTCACATCGGGGCCGAGCGCGCGCTGGAAGGCCGGTTGCATCAGCGGGTAATGCGTGCAGCCAAGGATCGCGGCCTCGGGCTGGGGCATACGGCGCTTGAGGGCCTCGACATGGCTGGTGACAAGGGCTTCGGCAAGGATTTCATCGCCGGCCTCGATCGCATCGACCACGCCGCCGCAGGGCTGGGCCTCGACATCGACGCCGATGGCGCGGAAGGCCAGCTCGCGTTGAAAGGCGCGGCTGGCGACGGTGGCGGGGGTGGCAAACAGCGCCACATGCTTGACCGCCACTTCGCGCGGCGGCGAGTTGTCGCCCCATTGCCGTTCGGTCAGCGCCTCGATCAAGGGCACGAACACGCCCAGAACGCGCTTGTTCTCGGGCACGAATTTTTCCTGCATGCGGCGAAGCGCTGCGGCGGATGCGGTGTTGCAGGCAAGGATGACCAGATCGCAGCCTTCTGCCCACAGCCGTTCGGTGGCCGCGCAGGTCAGATCATAGATATCATCCGCCGTGCGCACCCCGTAAGGCGCATGGGCATTATCGCCGAAATAGACCAGAGGCAGATCGGGCAGCCGGTCGCGGATCGCCTTGTAGACGGTCAGCCCGCCCAGACCCGAATCGAAAACGCCAACGGCCATGCGCCCACCTTTGCACTGTCAGTCCCGCTTGCGACATAAGCCGCAGGCGGGCCAAAGTCCATGATCTGGGTCATTCCGCCGCATGGGCCTGCGGCGTGCCGCCATCCTCGAAGGCGGCCAGAAGCTCTGCCCGGCGGGTATCGGCGGCCTTGACCGCATCATCCTTGATGAAGCCGTAACCTTTCACGCCAAGCGGAAGGCGGGCCAGTTCGCGCAGGATTTCCGTGGTCGCTGGCGTCACGCGGGGCAGAAGCGCGCGCATGTCTTCCTCGAACCGGGCGATGGCGGCGCGTTCGGCGCGGCGTTCGGCCAGCCAGCCGAAAGGGTCGAAACCCGTGCCGCGCAGCCGCTTCATCCGGGCCAGAAGCCGGAAGGCGGGCAGGATCCACGGCCCGAATTCGCGCTTTTTCGGGCGGCCGTTGGCATCGCGTCCGGGCAGGATCGGGGGGGCCAGATGGAAGGACAGCTTCGGCGCGCCGGTGAATTCGCGCGCCACGCCTTCGGCGGATTGCAGATGAAGGCGCGCGACCTCGTATTCGTCCTTGTAGGCGAGCAGCTTGAAATACCCCTCGGCCACGTCGCGGCGCAGATCCCCGGGCGCAAGCGCGACCAGATCGCGGAAGCGTCTGGCAAGGGCCTGATCCTGATAATCGACAAGGAAATCAGCGCGGTAATCGATGGGGTCGCGGGCGGGCGGCGGATCGGCGGGGGCGGTCGCGCGCGCCAGGGCTTCGCCATCCACCATGGCCCAACGCCCGATTTCAAAGGCGCGCCTGTTTTCCGCGACCTTGGCCCCGTTCATCTCGATCGCGGCCATGATCGCGTCACGGGTGATCGGGATAAGGCCCTGCTGCCATGCCGCACCCAGCACCAGCATATTCGAATAGATCGAATCCCCCAGGGCAGCCTGCGCGATCTGATTGGCGTCGAAAAACGCCAGATTTTCGCCCAGACGGGCTTGCAGCGATATCTTCAGCCGCTCGGCCGGGATCTGGAAGTCGCGGTTTCTGGTGAATTCGCCGGTGATGATCTCGTGATCATTGACGACCGCACCCGTTCGCCCCTGCGTCATCAGCCCGATGGTCTTGGCGCCCCCCGTCACCACCAGATCGCCGCCGATGATGCAATCGGCCTCGCCCACGGCGACGC
>JAUNTV010000413.1 GCA_030538515.1 Paracoccus sp. (in: a-proteobacteria) | reverse complement strand
GAAGCCAACACCGTCGCCGGTCTGGTCATCCATATGGCGCAATCCATCCCCGCGCAGGGGCAGGTGTTTTCCTTTCACGGCTACCGGTTCGAGGTGGTGACGCGCAAGGAAAACCGCCTGACCAAGCTGCGTATCCGCCCGCTGGCGCGCCCCGACGAATGAAGGGCGACGAATAGGCGATGATGGACAGGGGGGCAGCCCCGCCATGGGGGCGCTGCCCCCGTCCTGACGGACTCCCCCGGGATATTTGGGGACAGAAGAAGCCGGGGTTCTTTCCTGTCCGGGGGCTGGCATACGCGCAGCCCGGGCGGAATGCGCGTCAGCCCGCAGCCAGCCTTGCCGCCAGATCGGGGTTGCGCGCGCGGGTGGCGGCGAAAATCGCGGCCCGGCGCGCCATCAGGCCCAGATACCAGTCGCGCCGCGTGGCGATCTGGCCGGCCAGCATCCGGGTTTCGGCGACCTCGGCGCGGGCGGTTCCGGCCACGCGGCCCCGCAGCGCCGCATCCCGCCCCAAAGCGATCAGCAGGCGCGACCAGTCGCCCGGTTCGCGGGCCAGAAAGCCGTTCTCGCCGTCGCGGATCGTGGCTTCGTAAACAGCCGGGGAAGCCACCGCCACCGCGCCCCGGCTGGCGGCCTCGACCCATTTCACGTCGGATTTCGCCAGTTCCTCGGGCCGGCCCTCCAGCGGCATCAGGCAGATATCGCAATGCCGCATCAGGTTCAGATATTGCGGATAGGGCTGCAGATCATGCAGGCGCTTGTTGCGCGTGGGCAGCGCGTCAAAGAAGCGTGTATCGCGGATCACCTCGAACCGGGTCTCGGGCATGGCGGCGATGGCGGGGTCCAGAGCCGCCGCAAGCGCATCGGTGCGCGAGCGGTTCAGCGCGCCCATCAGCACCCGCATCGGTCCGGGCCGATGGGTGCGCATGGGGGGCAGGTCGCGGGCCATATTGCCGAATACGGCGAGTTCGGGATTGATGCGGCGGAACTGATCGCCAAGCAATCCGGTCGAGGTCTGCACGGCATGCGCCATCGAGATCACCCGGTCATAGCTTTCGGGCACGTCCTTGCGCCTGAGCACGCGCGAGACCAGCCTTGGGTCATCATCATATTCGATCACCACGATGATGCCGCGCTGCTGGCTGGCGGCGACATAACCCAGCATCACTTCGGGATCGGTCATGCGCGGACGCTGCACCAGCACCACCCCGCCGCCGGGGCCGAGATCGGGCAGGATCAGCGGGCTGCCGCTTCGGGTGACGAAAAGATCCGGCTCGGCGGCAAGGGCTGCGGCGGGCACGCGGGTGCGCACATCCATATGGGGGGCGAGTTCGCACATATGAAACCGCATGGGCCGCCTGACGGGCTGACCGGGGATCGCGCGCATGGCCACGGTGAAATGGCAGGGCGCGCGCGGATGGTCCTGTGTGGCCGGCCCCGCATCCGGGTGGTTTCCTGACGCGGTTTCCGGCAGGGCGGGTTCGGGGCTGCGCATGCGCCGCATCGTCAGCCCCGCCCCGGTGATCAGCCCGACCAGATCGCGCGCGTGAAGCGCATGGCCCCGCGCCGCGCCCGCGACCATCCGCGCATGATGGCGGTCATTTCCGAAAGCCGCGACCAGATGCCCGCCCGGTGCCAGCCGCGCCGCCAGATCCGGCACTGCCCGCGCCGGATCGATATCGCCGGCGCTGCCATCCAGAAGGATCAGATCGAAGGGGCCTTCCCCGCCCCCGCTCGGCCAGCGGGTGATCCGCGCCTTCGGATTGCGCGCGTGATAGGCCGAAACCAGCCGGTCCGTGCCTGAAATCAGGACATGGCGCGCCGAAAGCGGCATCAGGGCCAGCAGGCGGGGCAGGATATCGGGCGATGGCGGCATGGCCACGGGCCCGCTCATGCTCAGCCCTCTTTCCCGGCGAGGGTCAGCCATTCCTCTTCGGCGGCATCAAGTGCTGCCTGCCGCTCGGACAGGGCCTCGCTGGCCTTCTGGGCCTTGGCGGGGGCATCGGTATAGATCGCCGCATCCGAGAGAAAATCCGAGAGCTTCGCGATCTCGGCTTCAAGGCGCGCAATGATCGCGGGCAGCGCGTCGAGCCGGTGCCTTTCGGTGAAGCTCAGCCCCTGTTTCGGTGCTTTCGCCGTCTCGGGCGCAGGGGCGGGGGCGGCAGCGGCGG
>JAUNTV010000412.1 GCA_030538515.1 Paracoccus sp. (in: a-proteobacteria) | reverse complement strand
TGGCGCTGACCCTCGGCCAGAACGATCAGGTCGACCAGATGGCCCGGCACATGCACGTCATGGGGGCGCAGCGATCCGCGCGCCGTCACCCGCTTGACCTGCGCGATGACCAGACCGCCGTGATTGCGCGTGGTGATGGCCTGTTCCAGCCCGCCCAGATAGGCACCCTCATGTTCATAGGTCAGGTTGCCGTGCTCATCCGCCGTGGTGGCGCGGATGATGGCGACCTGCGGGATGATATTGGGGAAATGCAGCCATGTCTGGCCGTCGAAATCGCGCCGCTGCACGATGGGGGCGCTGGCGGCGCGGTCATTCATCGCGCAGCCTTCCCGGAGGGGATCGGCGAAAGTATCCAGCCCCACCTGCGTCAGCACGCCCGGACGGCGCGCGCCCGCATCGCGGTTCATGTCGAACATGATCCCCGAGGGCACGTTATAGGCCGCGACCCGGTTTTCCACGACCATCCGCCAGATTTCCGGCATCGGCAGCGAGGACGGCCCCGACGGATAGGACCCCGCGATGATCCGCGCCAGAAGCCCGTCCTTCGCCAGATGGTCGATCCCCTTCACCCCATACATATCGCCCGCCGCGATCGGATGCAGCGTGGTCAGGTTGCGGGGGCGGCCGTCGCGGTCGAACCTGTCGCCAATGGCTTTCAGCACCGCATCCGGGCAGCCAAGCGCGGATGATGACGATACCGTCACCACCGCATCATCGGGGATGCGCGAAGCGGCCTCTGGCGCGGAAACGAGTTTCGACATCACAGCCCCCCGTAATCGACGCCGGTGCGCTGACCGCTTGCCGCCGCATCCGCCACCGCCAGCGCCACCGCGAGCGAGGCCACCCCGTCGCGCCCATCCGCCGCAGGCCGGCCCTGTCCCGCCACCGCCTCGGCAAAGGCGCGCACGCTGCGCAGATAAAGATCCTCGGGCGTATAGCTGACGGGCGTTTCCGTCTGCCCCCGGCGCAGAAGCACCGTGCCCACGGGGTCTTGCGTCATCACGCCGCGCCCGATGATCGAGCCTTCGGTGCCGTGAAACTCGATCCCCGTGCCGGCATGGGCATGGGTGAAGCTTTCATGGGTCTGGACCATCACGCCCGAGGGCATGCGCCAGACCGACATCACGCTGTCCTCGACCCCGCTGCCCAGACGACCCGAACCCGTCATCGCCACGACCTCGGCGGGGCTTTCGCCCAGGTGGAAGCGGATGGTATCGGCGTCATGGACCACGATATCCAGAACCACACCGCCGCCCGCGCCGGGATTGTCGATGCGCCAGCCCTGAAGTGCCGGGGGCAGATAGACCGCATGAAAGACCCGCGCGCTAAGCACCTCGCCAATCGCGCCATCGCGGATCAGATCGCGGATGGCGCGATGGCTGGCGGCATTGCGCAGGTGATGATTGGTGGCAAAGACCACGCCCGCATCCTGCGCCGCGCGCACCATGCCCGCCGCATCCACGACCGTCATCGCAAGGGGTTTTTCACACAGCACATGCTTGCCCGCCGCAATCGCAGCCATGGCCTGCGCGAAGTGCTTTTCATTGGTCGAGGAGATATAGACCGCATCGATCCCCGGCGCTTCCAGCAGCGCCCCGACATCATCCACCGCCAGCGCGATCCCGTTGCGGGCGGCGAAATCATCGGCATGGGCCTGCCCGCTGCTCTGGACCGCCGCGATCTCATGCCCGTTGCCACGAAAGGCCGCGATCATGCGCGCCTGGGCGATATTGCTGGCTCCGATCAGGCCCCATTTCATGGCGAAAACCCCCTTTATCAGATGATTGGATCGTTCCAAATCCTGTAAGGCAGCCTATACCCCCGAAGATCGATTCGGGCAAGCGGCTTCTTCCTTGGCATCGCTCAGCGCAGGCGATCGGCATGCCAGCGGATATGATCGCCCATGAAGCTTTGCACGAAGAAATAGCTGTGATCATAGCCGGGCTGCATGCGCATGACGCAGGGCTGGCGTCTTGCTGCCATGGCCTGGGCCAGAGCCTCGGGGCGCAGAAGATCAAGGAACTGGTCCTTCGCGCCCTGATCGATCAGCACTTCGCCGGGATAGCCGCGTTCCGCCATCAGAAGCGCCGCATCATGGGTGGCCCATGCCGCGCGGTCCGCGCCCAGATAGGCGCTGAACTGCCTGATGCCCCACTCCGATTGGCTGGGATTGGCGAT
>JAUNTV010000029.1 GCA_030538515.1 Paracoccus sp. (in: a-proteobacteria) | reverse complement strand
ACGATGCGCAGCGCCAGCCCCTCGGCGATGGCGGTTTTACCGACGCCGGGTTCCCCGATCAGCACGGGGTTGTTCTTGGTCCGGCGCGACAGAACCTGCATGGCACGGCGGATTTCCTCATCCCGGCCGATGATCGGGTCGATCTTGCCGTCGCGCGCGGCGTCCGTCAGGTTGCGGGCGTATTTTTGCAGGGCTTCATAGCTGTCTTCGGCGCTGGCGCTGTCGGCGGTGCGGCCCTTGCGGATGTCGTTGATCGCGCTGTTCAGCGATTGCGCGCTGACGCCGCCAGCTTGCAGCGCATCGCGGGCATTGGTGTTCACGACCGCCAGCGCGGTCAGCAGGCGTTCGGCGGGCACGAAGCTGTCGCCGGCCTTCTGGGCCAGTTTCTGCGCCTCATCCAGCACCCGCACGAGCGAGGGGTCCACATAGACCTGCCCGTCGCCGCCATGCACCTTGGGCAGTTTCGCTACCGCCTGATCGGCGGCCTGACGCACCGCGCGGGCATCACCGCCGGATTTCGCAATCAGATTTGTGGCAAATCCCTGATCATCATCCATCAGGGCTTTCAGCAGATGTTCGGGCACCACACGCTGGTTTTCCTCGCGGATGGCGATGGTCTGGGCGGCCTGCATGAAACCGCGCGACCGTTCGGTAAATTTCTCCATGTCCATGGATCGCTCCTTGCTGATAGCCCCCGGCCTCGTGCCGCCCGTTATGGCGCGGCCCCTTCCCGGGTCTCGCTGGAAAAGCTGGTAGCGCGGCGCCCTGATTTCAAGCGCCGCGCCGGGGCGAAGATGGCCCTATTCGTTGATATCACGGTCCCAGATGCGGACCTGCCCCTTGCGCACGCCCATGGTGCGACGCAGCAAAAACCAGCAGATCAGCGACAGGATGCCGGTGACGATCAGCAGGATCGGCGGGCCAAGCGTGATCCCGGCCAGCAGGCCAAGGCCCACAAGCGCGACCGCGATGGCCGTGCCCAGGAAGACATAGCCGGGGATCATCAGCTCGACCGCCGCCAGAAGCGCGGCGGCGATCAGCCATGCCCAGCCATTCATCCACATCACTTGCCCACCCCGCGCAGCATCTTGAAGGCGTCGCTGAAAACGTCCAGAGCGGCGGCGGGCAGCACCACCGTCTGCTTGCCGTTGCCCCGGCCAACCTCGGTCAGCGCATCGACCTGCCGCACCGCGATCTGATATTGCGCGGCCTCAAGCCCGCCGTCGCGGATCGCAACCGCGATGGCCGAGGTCGCGAATGCCTCGGCCTCGGCCAGCACGCGCTTTGCCTTTGCCTGCTGCTCGGCGGCATAAAGATCACCGTCCGCCGCCAGTTCGACGGCGCGGCGGCGACCCTCGGCCTCGGTGACCTGGGCGCGGCGGGCGCGCTCGGCGTTCAGCTGTTGCAGCATTGCCGCGCGCGTGGCCTCGTCCAGATTGACGTCAAGAATTTCGGCCCGCGTCACCTCGATCCCCCAGTCATCGACCTGATCGGCGACGGATTCCTTCACCCGGTCGATCAGTTGCGCGCGGTTGGACTGAACCTGATCCAGCTCCATCGTGCCGATTTCCGAACGCACGATCCCGGCCACGGTGGTCGCGATGGCCGCGTCGATATCGCGGATGCGGTAGACGGTCTTTTCCGGCTCGATGATGCGGTAAAAGACGCTGGTTTCGACCTGCACCAGCACGTTGTCGGCGGTGATCGCGTCCTGGCGGCTGTTGGGCAGCTGACGTTCCAGCACCGAGATGCGATGCGCCACGCGGTCGATATAGGGCACGATCAGGTTGATCCCCGGCCCCAGCACGGCGCGCAGCCGGCCAAACCGTTCGATGACGAATTTCTCGGACTGCGGCACGACCAGAACCGCCTTGAATACCGTGATCAGCAGCACAAGGCCGATCACGATCAGCGCAGCGTTGCGCCCAAACAGATCGGTAATTTCAGGGGGCATGTCTATTCCTTTTGCGATAATGACTTTCGCCGGCAGAATGCCCGCAAGGGCAAGGGTTTTCAACCCAGAGCAACCCATGCTATCGCCGCCCCCAAACCCGGAGGAATGACCATGGATGACCGCCTGATCGTCGCGCTGGATGTGGGCCACGCGCTTGCCGGGCTGGAACTGGCGACGCGGCTTGGTGATGCGGTCTCTTTCTACAAGATCGGGCTTGGCATGCTGACCGGCGGCGGGCTGGCGCTTGCGCAGGAGCTCAAGGATGAACATGGCAAGCGCATCTTTCTGGACATGAAGCTTTTCGACATCGGCGCCACGGTCGAGGCCGCCGTGCGCGGTCTGGTCCAGTTCGACCTTGATTTCCTGACCGTGCATGGCGATCCCCATGTGGTGCGCGCCGCCATGCAGGGCGCTTCCGGCTCGGCGACGAAAATCCTTGGCGTGACGGTGCTGACCTCGCTTGACCGCGCCGATCTGGATGCCTGCCTGATCCGGCCCGGCGATCTTCACGAAATCACGGTCGAACGCGCCGCCCGCGCGCTTGAGGCAGGGGCCGATGGCGTCATTGCCTCGCCGCATGAAGCCGCCGCGATCCGTGCCCTGCCCGAAGCCCGTGGCCGGCTGATCGTCACGCCCGGCGTGCGCCCCTCTGGTGCGGCGACCGGCGATCAGAAGCGCGTGGAAACCCCCGCCGCAGCGATTGCAGCCGGTGCCGATCATATCGTCATCGGCCGCCCCGTCTGGCAGGCCCGCGATCCGCAGGCCGCCGCGCGCGCCATTCTGGCGGAACTGCCCTGAAAAACTTCCTTGCCTGAACACCCGAATCCCGGCGCTGCCGCCGAGATCGGCGGTGCAATGGCTCAGGCCCGGTCCAGATTGCCCAGAACCAGATCAAGCTGGCGCAGGAAGGCGGCGCGCGCCTGCGCGTCCATGCCCTCGGTCATCACCGCATTCACCCCGGCCATGACGGGATAGACGCTGGCGTGAATATCGCGGCCCGCTTCGGTCAGCGTGATCAGGCGCAGCCGGCTGTCGGTCTCGCTCATCTCGCGGCGCACCAGCCCCTGTGCTTCCAGACTGTCAAGCGCGCGGCTCATGGTCGGCTGTTCGGCGATGGCATAGCTGCACAACTCGCCGACGCTCAGCCTGCCATGGGCCTCCAGCGACAGGATGATGCGCATCTGTAGCGTCGAAACCCCTGCCGAGCGCAGCTTCGCCTGAACCGCCTGATGATATTTATGGACAATGTGATTAAGCAGAAATGACGGCATGGTTTCCAGACCCGTGACCGGGCCGGTCCCTTGCCGGGTGGGCTGTTCAGAAGGCATTCACTATTCCTTGTTTCGCGCCCGCCGCTCATAGCGTGTGCGGGGCCTGACCACCAGAGACGCGCAACCCGGCGCTTTCCCTTCGCCCCGGTCCGTGATTTGACTGCGCAAGGCAGGATCGCAGCGGATGAGGGGCGCATGAACCGGGAAAAGACGATCACATTGGACCGCTTCGCGGCGGCCATCTTCGACCTTGACGGCACATTGGTCGACAGCGAACCGGCCTGGGAAATGGCCAAGCGCGCCATCGCCGCGCGCCACGGGCGGAAGATCACCGACGCCCAGATTGCCGCCAGCGTTGGCCGCAGCATGGACGAACTGACCGCGCAGGTATTCGCCCCCGCCACCCCCGCCGAGGCCCGCGCCATAGAAGAGGAAATCTTCGCCGCCGTCGATGAATGGATGCCGCGCCTGCGCCGCGCCATTCCCGGCGCGGCCGACTTTCTGCGTGATCTGCATGGGCGGGGCCTCAGGATCGCGCTGTGCTCGTCCTCGCCCGAGCGGTTCATCCGCGATGCGCTGGCGCAGATCGGCGTGCTGGAACTGGTCGATCTGATCGTGTCGGCCGATCCGCTGCCGCGCCGCAAGCCTGACCCGATGCCCTATCAGGTCACTGCCGATGCGCTTGGCCTGCCCCATGACCGGCTGATCGTGTTCGAGGATGCGATCGGCGGCGTGCGCTCGGCCAAGGGGGCGGGGCTTTTCACCGTGGGCATCGGCCCCGAAAGCCGGACGCCGGAATTCGCCATCTGCGACCTGACCGCCCCGGATTATCCGGCGCTGCGCCGGGCTTTGTCCATGAAAAAGGAAAGGACCGCCCCCGAAGGGACGGCCCGGTTTTCGTCACATGCCAAGCATCCGTGGCAGCCAGAGCGATATCTCGGGGATATAGGTCACCAGCATCAGAAAGGTCAGCATGGTCATCAGCCATGGCAGGGTCGCGCGGCTCACCTCGGTCAGGCCCAGCTTCGAGATGGCGGAGCCGACGTAAAGGTTCAGCCCGACCGGCGGCGTGCACAGCCCGATTTCCATATTCACCACCATCATGATCCCGAAATGCACCGGATCGACGCCCAGCTTGACCGCGACCGGATAAAGAATCGGGGCCATGATCAGCACGATGGCCGACGGCTCCATCACCATGCCGATCAGCAAAAGCATGATATTGACCACCAGAAGGAAGCCGATCTTGCCAAGGCCCATGTCCACGATCCAGGCCGAAAGCGTCTGCGGGATCTGTTCCGAGGTCAGGATGAAGGCGAACATCACCGCATTGGTGATGATGTAAAGCAGCATCGCCGACATTGCCGCCGATGACAGAAGCACGCGCGGCACGTCGCGCAGCCTGATGTCCTTGTAGACCCAGACCGCGACGATGAAGGCATAGACGGCGCTGACGGCGGCGGCCTCGGTCGGGGTGAAGAAGCCGCCATAGATGCCGCCCATGATGATCACGATCAGCATCAGCCCCCAGACCGATTCGCGCAGCGCCCGCCAGCGCTCGCCCCAGCTTGCCCGTGGCATGCGCGGATAGTTGTTCCTATAGGCGCGCCAGAAGGTCGTGCCGCCAAGCATCGCCGCCAGCATCAGCCCCGGAATGACGCCCGCCATGAACAGCGTGCCGATGGATGCCGACATGACGTTCTGCCCTTCAGGCCCGGTGACGACCATGCCGGTGGTGGCCACCGAATACATCACCAGCACGATCGAGGGCGGGATCAGAATGCCAAGCCCGCCCGCCGTAGCGATAGAGCCGACGCCGAATTGCGGCGGATAGCCCTGCTTGACCATCGCCGGGATCAGGATCGATCCGACCGCCATCACCGTCGCCGGCGACGAACCCGAAATCGCCGCGAACAGCGCACAGGCCATCACGGCGGCCATGCCCATGCCGCCATACCAATGCCCCACCATCGATGTCGCAAAGCGGATCATCCGTTTTGCCACGCCGCCATGGGTCAGGAAATTCCCCGCCAGGATGAAGAAGGGGATCGCCATGATCTCGAACTTCTCGATGCCGGTGAAAAGCTTCAGCGCGATACTGTCCAGCGGGATCGTGGTGAAGGCGAACAGGAAGCTGAACACCGTCAGGCCAAGCGCGATCGACACCGGCATGCCAGTGACCAGAAGCACCGCGAGGATCAGAAAGATGATAAGCGCGGTCACGATTTGCCCTCCGAGGCGATTTCAGCCTCTTCCTCGATGCCCTCGACGGTATCGAAGCTGTGGTGGACGACCTCGCCGGTGGTCAGATACATCCACAGCGCCTGAATGAAGCGGAAGCACATCAGGGCCGAACCCAGCGGGACGGCCAGATAGATGATCCACATCTTGATTTCCAGATCGGGCGAGACCGGCCCGTTCCTGTAGACATGCCAGACGAAATCGGCCCCGATCCATGTCACGATACCAGTGAAGACGATGCCCCCCGACATGGCGATGGTGGTCAGGATCACGCGGGCGCGCCCCTCAAGCCGTTCCGACAGCACGTCAACGCCGACGTGGATGCCGATGCGCACGCCATAGGCCGCGCCGAATTTCGCCATCCAGACGAACATGTAGATGCAGGCCTCTTGCGCCCAGACCAGGTTGAGACCGCGCAGCGTCGCGTAAAGCGAACGCGCGCTGTCGCTGAGCCACTGGATTTCCCAGCCGCGACTGGCACGAACAAGGTTGGCCGTCATATCAAGCGCGTATCGCTGGGTCACGGCGACGAAGATCAGCAACGTCGCGGCGGCCATCAGGATCACGATCAAAGTTTCCTCGAAACGGTCCAGAAACCGCATCGCACCCTCCCTGATGGAATGTTGATGAATGTCGTTCATGCGGGGAAGGGGGCCGGACGGCTGCGCCCGGCCCCTGCCCTGTCAGGCGCCGTCGCCGATGGCAGCCTTGATCTTGGCGATCAGGTCTGCCCCGATGCGACCGGCCATTTCGTCGTGAACGGGCAGCAGGACCTCTTTCCAATGCGCCAGTTCTTCCTCGGTCATCTCGTGGAATTCGGTGGTGCCGGCATCGCGCATCGCCTGAAGCGCCGCATCGTTTTCTTCCTTGGCGATGCTGTTGGCATAGACCGTGGCTTCATCCATGGCCTGGTCAAGCTGGGCGCGGACATCCTCGGGCAGTTCGTCCCAGAACTTCTTGTTCACGATCACCGCATAGCCAAGATACCCGTGGTTCGACAGCGTGGCGTGCTTCTGCACCTCGTTCATCTTCTGGGTATACATGTTCGAGGGCGGGTTCTCGGTCCCGTTCACGACGCCGGTTTGCAGGCCCTGATAGACTTCCGAAAACGCCATGACCTGCGGCACCGCGCCAAGCGCGTTCATCTGCGCCTCCAGCACCTTGGATGACTGGATGCGCATTTTCAGGCCCAGGAAGTCATCCGGCTCATGGATCGGCGAATTGGCCGACATGATCTTGAAGCCATTATCCCAATAGGCCAGCCCGGTGATGCCCTTGTCCTGAAGCTTCGCCAGCATTTCCTCGCCCACGGGGCCGTCGGTGATCAGGCGCAGGTCATCATAGCTGCCGAAGATATAGGGCAGATCGAAGGCTTCGAAATCCTGCACGCCAAGCGGGCCGAACTTCGCCAGCGACGGCGCAAGCATCTGGACGGAACCAAGCTGAAGGGCCTCCAGCTCTTCCTTGTCCTTGTAAAGCTGGCTGTTGGGATAGATTTCGACCTTCACGCGGCCGTCGGTATATTGCTCGGCCAGTTCCTTGAACTTCTCGGCGCCCTTGCCCTTGGGCGTGTCGGGGGCAACGACATGGCTGAACTTGATGGTGATTTCCTGCGCCGAAGCGCCCATACCCACCCCAAGCGCCATGACGGCCGCAAGGGTCGCGGTCACGAAACGATTCATAGTTACCTCCCCGGTATTTTTGATCTGGAACGAGGGGCGCGCCCTCGCCTGCGCGTATCCTTATGACGGAAATGTCATCCCGAAAATGGGGCAATTTGTCTTGACACGCAAATAGGGAAATTGTGCCGCCGCCGCGCGGCGCGGTCATTCCGCCGCCAGCCCGGCGGATCGGGCCGGCTGAAGATGCGCCGCGCGCGCCAGCACCCGGCCCAGACGCCCCGCCAGCGCGTCATAGCCAGCCGAGGGCAGCATGCGCCGGGCGTCAAGATAAAGCGCGCGGTCGATCTCGATCTGAAGGACATGCACGCCCTGCGTCGGCCGGCCGTAAGCCTGCGCGACATAGGCACCCGAAAAAGGCGCGTTCAGCCGCAGCCGGAAGCCTTCCTGCCGGAACAGGCCAAAGACCTGCTCGCGCAGCCCCGCGCCGCTGCTGGCCCCGTGGCGGTCGCCGATCACCACCTCGGGGCGGGGCGGCAGCAGATGGGCCAGCGCATCGGGCGGCATCGAATGCATGTCGATGACGATAGCCCAGCCGAAACGCGCGCGCGCCTGTTCGATGAGCATACGCAGCGTCTGGTGATAAGGTCGCCAGTAGCGGTCGATCCGGCGCTCGGCCTCGGCCAGGGGCAGCGGTCGGGCGCGAATCGCCCGCCCCCCGCCCACCACGCGCGGGATCACGCCCAGACCGGCCAGCGCCCGCGCCGAAACCGGGCGGGCGCGCACACCCTCGACCGCGGCCGGGTCCAGATCATGCGCGCTGCGGTTCAGGTCCACGATGGAACGCGGCAGGCGGGCCACCAGCGTCGCGGCCCCCGCGTCAAGCGCGGGGCGGATCAGATGGTCCATCAGCGCATCCTCGGATGAACGCAGCACCGCCAGATCAAGCGTGGTCTCGGCCAGAAACCAGTCGGGAAAGGCGCGCCCCGAATGCGGCGAGCACACGATCACCCCGCTGGCCCATGTGGCGGGCATCCTTATTTCATGGCTGAACGCATCGGCGCTTGGTTCTGGCGCTTCCATCTGTCCCCGCGTCTGGGTCCGGCGCGGGCGCGCCGGTTCTGGCGCGAATATACGCCTGCGCTTTTCTGTCGCCAACCGTCTTGAAACCGCCCGAGACTGCCTATATAGACCCCCGAACCGATGCGAGATGCCCCAAAGCCGGGGCGAATCGCGCGGAGACGGGCGGTTAGCTCAGCGGTAGAGCACTACGTTGACATCGTAGTGGCCACTGGTTCGATCCCAGTACCGCCCACCATTTTTCGCCGCCCCCGGACCTGGGCCGGGGGTATTTTCAGTTTCACGGGCGCTTGGCTGAGCGCCGCGTAGAGGAGATGACCGATGAAGGTTCGCAACTCGCTCCGCTCGCTCAAGAGCCGCCACCGCGATTGTCAGGTGGTGCGCCGCAAGGGCCGGATCTATGTGATCAACAAGACCAACCGTCGCTTCAAGGCCCGTCAGGGCTGATCGGCGTCAGGTCCGCCTGATCTGAAATCGAAAACCCGCCAGCGATGGCGGGTTTTTTCATGCCAGGGCAGCTCATCCGCGGGCGGCGGGCTTTTCTTCTTTGCATAAAACCCGGCCCGCCCGAATTGAGCCTTCGGGCAAGGAAGATGCGGGGCTGCGGGCTGCCCGAAGCTAGACCGGAAAGCCCGGTGACAGGCTAAGCCCGCCCACCTCGATCCCGCGCCAGTTCTTCATCGGGTCGCCCAGCAGCCGCCCGACGACGGGATGGGCTGCGTCCAGCACGCCCAGATGCAGCAGAAGCGCGGTGATCGCCGCCTCGGATGCGCGGGTGCCGCCATCCTCGATCTTGACGGCAACGCCAAGTTTTTTCTCAGGGATGATGGCGATATAGACGGCCTCGGCGCCGGTCTTGACGGCAACGCGGCCCCCGGTCGCGCGCATGAGTTCGGTGCAGGCGCGGCCTTCGCCTGCGACCAGTTCGGGATGGGCGCGCATCGCATCGACCAGCCGCGCCATGGCCCGGCCCCGCGCGCTGCCATCGGGATTGGCGAAAGCCGCCATGGACCGCGCCAGCCCCGTGATCGAACCGGCGAAATTCGGGGCCGAACAACCATCGATGCCCATGCCGGCGACGTCCTCGGCCGAGACCTCGGCGGTGGCCTGGCGGATCGCCCGTTGCAGCGGGTGGTCGGGGTCCACGTAATCCGGCCCTGCGCCCGCATGGCGCACCCAGGTCAGAAAACCCGCATGTTTGCCCGAGCAATTATTGTGCAGCTGATCCGCGGTGCCGCCTGCGCGGATCAGCCGCCGGTTCTCGGCGCGGTCCCATGGCGCGTGGCAGCCGCAGCGCAGATCGCTTTCGCCGAAGCCCATGCCAGACAGCCAGCCGCCCACCTTGTCCACATGCAGCGCCGCCCCGCTATGCGAGGCACAGGCAAGCGCAAGCTGTTCCGGCCCCAGCCCCGCCGCATCCGCCGCCCCTGATTCGAGCATGGGCAGCGCCTGCACCATCTTGCAGGATGAGCGCGGGAAGATGATCGCAGCCGGATCACCCCAGGCAGCGACGATATCGCTGCCGTCATGGATCACCGCATGTCCGCGATGCACCCCTTCGCGCAGCCCGCCACGCCAGATTTCGATCAATTCCGCTGCCGGCATGGGCCCGCCCTTCCTCTATTCGCTGACAAATGCGCGATTTGCTGCCAAATGGGGTTTTTTCGCCCCCGCGTTTGGCGTTATCCTGCCGCAGATAACTATCACAGGCCACAGGCATCGTTAAGAAAGCCATCGGCAGGAGGCAGAGAAGATGACCATTACCACGCTGCGCGGCGCGGCCGCGATTCTGGCAGTTGCAGCCGGCCTGACCGGCGCGGCTCAGGCACAACAATCCACCAATGTCGTCGCCACGGAAGGCGACTGGACCGTATTTGCGGGCAGCAGCCCCAGGGAATGCTGGGCGGTTTCGCCGCCGAAATCCAGCCGCAACACCCGCGACGGCCAGCCGGTCGAGGTCTCGCGCGGTGATATCCGCCTTTACGTCGCCTACCGGCCCGGCGGCTCGGGCGAGGTCAGCTTTACCGGCGGCTATCCGTTCCGGCCCGGCTCGACGGTCTCGGTGGATGTCGGCGGCCAGAAATTCGATCTGTTTACCGAGGGCGAAAACGCCTGGACCGGCTCATCCGCAGATGACGCCAGGCTGATCGCCGCATTGCGCGCCGGCGCCAATGCCACGCTGACGGCGGTGTCGTCGCGCGGCACGCAGACGGTCGATACCTTCAGCCTTTCGGGGATAACCGCCGCCACCAATGCGGCGCGGCAGAACTGCCAGTAAGGCAGCGCAGAAACCTGACTGAAAGGCCCGTCTTGATTGATGGGCCTTTTTTCATTATGTCTGCGGCCTTCCCCAAGGATTCTGCCGCCATGACCGCCCCGATCACGCAAGACGTGCTGACCATTCCGCGCAAGCTGCCCGACACCGGGCGGGTGAATATCATCGGCCTGACCCGTGATCAGCTTCGTGACGCGCTGATCGGTGCCGGCACGCCCGAGCGGCAGGCGAAGATGCGTGTCGGCCAGATCTGGCAGTGGGTCTACCACTGGGGGCTGCGCGATTTCGCCGGGATGACCAATCTGGCCAAGGATTACCGCGCCCTTCTGGCCGAGCGGTTCGAGATCAGCCTGCCCGAAGTCGTCACCCGCCAGATCTCGGAAGACGGCACCCGCAAATATCTGCTGCGCATCGCCGGCGGGCATGAGGTCGAGGCCGTCTATATCCCCGAAGAAAATCGCGGCACGCTGTGCGTGTCGTCTCAGGTCGGGTGCACGCTGACCTGTTCCTTCTGCCATACCGGCACGCAAAAGCTGGTGCGCAACCTGACGGCGGGCGAAATCGTCGGGCAGGTCATGCTGGCGCGCGACGATCTGGGCGAATGGCCCGAACCCGGCGCGCCCAAGGATGAAACCCGCCTTGTCAGCAATGTGGTGCTGATGGGCATGGGCGAGCCCTTGTATAATTTCGATGCCGTGCGCGACGCCATGCGCGTCACCATGGATCATGAGGGGCTGTCGCTGTCGCGCCGCCGCATCACGCTGTCGACCAGTGGTGTCGTGCCCGAAATCGCGCGCACCGCGACCGAAATCGGCTGCCAGCTTGCGATCAGCTTCCACGCCACCACCGATGAGGTGCGCGACCGGCTGGTGCCGATCAACAGGAAATGGAACATCGCCACGCTGCTGGACGCGCTGCGCGATTATCCCAACCTGTCCAATTCCGAACGCATCACCTTCGAATATGTGATGCTGGACGGCGTGAACGACAGCGACGAGGACGCGCGCCGTCTGGTGCGCCTGATCCGGGGCATCCCGGCGAAGATCAACCTGATCCCCTTCAACGAATGGCCCGGCGCGCCCTATAAGCGCTCAAGCTGGGACCGGATCGAGGCATTCGCCGACATCATCTACAAGGCCGGTTACGCCAGCCCGATCCGCACCCCTCGGGGCGAGGATATCATGGCCGCCTGCGGCCAGTTGAAATCCGCGACCGAACGGGGCCGCAAATCCCGCGCCGCCATCGCCGCCGAAGCGCAGGGCGCAGCCACGCTATGAGTCCCCCTGTTCGTTGACGCGGCCTTGATCTAGCCTGACCATCAGACCGGATTCGGGGGGACCGCATGAACAGGCGACATCTTCTTTCTGCCGGGGTCGCGCTTGGCGCCTCGGGGTTGTTGCGCGGCGCACATGCGGGCGGCCGCTTTCATGTCCCGGCTGAGGAAGCCCCGCATCAGCGGACCTTCATGCAATGGCCGGTCAGCCGCAAAGTCTATAAGGACGCGGTGTTTCTGGACATGACCCAGCAGACCATCGCGGATATCGCCAATGCGATTGCCGGGTTCGAGCCGGTCGTGCTTCTGGCCGCAGCCGAAGATCACGCGGGCGCGCGGCGCAAGCTGTCGGATCGGGTCGAACTTTGGGACATCCCGACCGAGGATCTTTGGTGCCGCGACGCCGGGCCGCTTTTCGTCACCGACGGCGCGGGCAATCTTGCGATCAGCCAGCTTCAGTTCAACGGCTGGGGCCGCAAGCAGGTGCACGCACGCGATGCGAAAATCTCGGGCCGGGTGGCCGAATGGCTGGGGCTGAAGGTCATTCCCACCGGGCTGGAGGGCGAGGCGGGCGGCGTCGAACAGGACGGCCACGGGTTGCTGATCGCCCATGAAAGCAGCTGGGTGAACGACAACCGCAATCCGGGCCTGAGCCGCGACGAAATCGGCAAGCGTCTGATGGCTGCTTATGGCGCGGATCGCATCATCTGGTCGGCAGGCGTCCGGGACGAGGATATCACCGATTACCATATCGACTCGCTCGCCCGCTTTACCGGGCCGGGGCGGGTGCTGATGAACCTGCCGGATCAGCCGGACATGGACGACAGCTTCCACGTCGCCGCGCTGGATACCCATGACCGTCTGGCCAAGGCCGGGCTGAAGATCGAGGTGATCCCCGAACCCTTTACCCCTCGGGTCAGGTCGAGCGATTTCGTGGCCTCTTACGCGAATTATTATGTCTGCAATGGTGCCGTGATCGCGGCGCAGTTCGGCGACCGCGAAACCGACGAAATCGCAGCCAAGGCGCTTGCCCGCCATTATCCGGGCCGCGAAATCGTCATGCTGAATGTCGATCCCCTGGGCGAATCCGGTGGCGGCATCCATTGCGCCACCCAGCAGATGCCCGCGACATGAGCTGGCTGGCCCGGCACGCCCTGGAAGCGCTTGGGCCGGGACCGGAGCCGACATCATCTGCAAGCCCGATCCGCACCCCTCGGGGCGAGGATATCATGCCCGCCTGCAGTCAGTTGAAATCCGCGACCGAACGGGGCCGCAAGCCAAAGGCGCAGATCGAGGCAGAGGCGCGGGCCTGACGCCCAGCCGGGGCGCGGGCTTAACCTGCAAAGGACGCGCTGAAGCTGACCTGATTGCCAAGCTCGCAGGTGCCGGCGAAGGTGATGTCGCAGCCACCGGTGCCGGATGCGATCGTCATCTTGCCGGCGACGTAGCTCGTATGCTCCCAGTAATAAAGGAAATCATCGCGCCAGGGATCGGCCTGTCCGGCCTCGGGGAATTCGACCGGGGCTTCACCCACGCCAGGCAGGCGCGAAAGGCGCGGGTTCAGGTTGACCAAAACCGGGGAATCCCACCCCGCGACGCCCCGGTCATCGGGTGTTTCGCCCGGCCGGGTGGTCTCGATCCAGATTGCCAGCCGCTGCGTGTCATCCTCTGCCGTCAGAAGCTTGATTGACGCGCTGCGGATCTCTTGCCGGCGCGGGGGCTGGCCTGCCGGGGTAAAGGTAAAGGAATGGACAACAGCCATGAGCGTCAGAGATCCGCGAATTCTTCGGCGCTCAGGTAAGATGCCTGCGTGCCCTTGCGCGTGATCGAACTGGCCGCATAGCGCGCGGCCTGCCGCAACGCCTGCGCGGCGGGCATGCCCGTGCCAAGGAAATGCGCGAAACTGCCGATGAACGCATCACCCGCGCCCGTGGTATCCACCGGCGTGACCCTGACCGGCGCAATTTCATCCACCTTGTCCGCCGTCACCAGCCGCGCGCCGCGCGCGCCAAGCGTCACCACCACCTGCCCGATGCCCTGCCCTATCAGGTGGCGGGCGGCGGCGATGATCTGATCCTCGGTCCTGGTGGGCATGCCGGTCAGGGTCGCCAGTTCGGTCTCGTTCGGGCAGAAATAGGACAGGCCCGCCAGCTTCGACACATCCAGATCAGCCGAGGCGGGCGCGGGGTTCAGAATCGTGGTGATCCCGCGCGCGGCAGCCCAGGCGATGGTGTGGTAATTCACCTCGACCGGGACTTCCAGCTGCATCAGGATCGCATCGCAACCCGCCAGCGCATCCGCCGCCTGATCGACATGGGCAGGGCCAAGCGCCGCATTCGCGCCCTTGATGATCAGGATCGAATTCTCGCCCGACGGCTCCACGAAAATCGGTGCCACGCCCGAGGATCTGTTCGCGATCACATGAACATGGGTCGTATCGATGCCGTTATCCGCAAGGTTCCGCCTTTGGCTTTGGCCGAACATGTCGTCACCCACGCAAGTCACCATGGTCACGGCCGATCCCAGCCGCGCCGCAGCCACCGCCTGATTGGCCCCCTTGCCGCCGAAACCCATCATGAAATCAGGGGCTTCTATGGTCTCGCCGGGGCCGGGCATCCGCTGGGTAAAGGTCACAAGGTCGATCATGTTCGATCCGACCACGCCGATACGGCCTTGCTTCATCGTCATTCGCTGCCCCCTGTTTCTGCGATCAGGCGGGCAAGGTCCGCCGCCTCACCCGGGGTAACATAGCCGAAGCGGATCGAAAACTCGGCCTCTGCCCCCGGCGGCAGGGTGATGATATTGCCCTTGGCCAGTTCGGCGCTGCGCCCTTCGGGTTCGCAGGTGGCGGGAAGGGCGAAAGCGCCGACACGGGTATCGCCATTGACCAGAATCCAGCGGGCGAGGACGGGAAATTCCGCCGGGCGGTAGCTGACGGCGATGCCGTCCCCCTCGGGTCGCCGCGCCATCAGATGCGCCACCCCATCGCCATCGGTTCCGGGCTGGCGGATATAGAACACCTGTTCCGGGTGATATTCCTCGTGGTCGAGCACGCGCATCCGGCCCGGATCCGCGGCCAGTTCGTCCAGAAAGGCCAGATAATCGGCCGAGGGCATGACATGGCCCGGCACGGCGTGGCGGACCTGCGTGCGTTCCGGGGTGAAGGGCGCGGGCTGGTGGATTTCCGCGCCGGGCAGAAAGGCGGGGTTCAGATGCGCCATATATTGCAGGGGCATCGCAAAGGCCGAGCGGTTGGCGACCCTGATCCCCCAGTCGATCATCGTGCCATCCTGATAGAAGCGCACCCATGGCTCGGCCCTGTAATGGGGGCCGAAGCCTTCGACATGCGTATACTGGCCCCAAAGCTCGACGAAGGGGCCGCGCGCATCCTCGCCCGCGTGAAGGGTCGCCGTCTCGATCCGGCAGGTCGGGAATTCGCCATGCAGCTTGTGGCGGTCATCCGGTCCCGGCACGCCATTGGCCAGCAGCCCCGCATGATAGCCAAGGCAGCCATAGGTGCCGATGATCGTATCCGCAGGACAGGGCTGCGCGAACTGGCTGGACATGCCGATTTCCAGATCATCGAAACCCGCCTGCCACAACATCTGGCCCATGAAGGGCAGCACGATCAGATAGCCGCGCGGATTGTTGAACTGCAGCGCCTCGACCCCGGAAGGATAGCGCCAGCCGTGGATACGAATGCCGCCATGATCCATGAAACTGCGCCCCGCTTCGGTGAACTGGTCGCGATAGAGGGGGATGGATGTATCCATGATCAGCCCTTTTGGTCGTTCAACAGCCGTTCAGCACCCGAACCCTGGTCAGAAAACCGCCCCGATTGAAGCCCGCAAGCCGGCCCAGGGCTGGCATCAAGCGGCAGAAAGGAAAAGCGCGCTTCCATCACGCCCCCGAAAGGGCCCGGCCCAAGGCATGCGCGCGCATGCCTTGGGCCGGTTGGTCAGATCGCGGCCTTCAGATCGGCAGCGCGCGCGGTATCTTCCCAGGTGAAGCCGCGATAGTCCTTGCCGCCAAAGCGGATCGTTTCCGGGGGCTTGCCGAAATGGCCATAGCTTGCGGTCGGGCGATAGATCGGATGCAGCAGGTCCAGTTCCCCGATGATGGCAAAGGGGCGCAGGTCGAAAACCTGCCGGACGGCGGCAATGATCTTTTCGACCGGCACGGTCTCGGTCCCGAAGCAATTGAGCGAGATCGACGTCGGTTCGGCCACCCCGATGGCGTAGGAAACCTGAATTTCGCAGCGCTTCGCCAGCCCGGCTGCGACGATATTCTTCGCAACCCAACGCCCGGCATAGGCCGCCGAACGGTCGACCTTCGACGGGTCCTTGCCCGAAAACGCGCCCCCGCCGTGGCGCGCCATGCCGCCATAGCTGTCGACGATGATCTTGCGCCCGGTCAGCCCGCAATCGCCCACCGGACCGCCGATGACGAATTTCCCGGTCGGGTTGATGAAATATTTCGTGTCATTGCCCAGCCATTCGGCGGGCAGGACGGGCTTGATGATTTCCTCGATCACGGCCTCGCGCAGATCGGCAAGCCCGATATCGGGGCTGTGCTGGGTCGACAGGACCACCGCATCGACACCGGCCACGCGGCCATTGTCGTCATAGCGCATGGTCACCTGCGATTTCGCATCGGGGCGCAGCCAGCCAAGCGTGCCATCGCGGCGCACCTTGCTTTGGCGTTCCACCAGCCGATGGGCATAGGTGATCGGCGCGGGCATCAGCACGTCGGTTTCATCCGATGCATAGCCGAACATCAGCCCCTGATCGCCCGCGCCCTGCGCTTCAAGGCTTTCGCGGTCGACGCCCTGATTGATCTCGGGCGATTGCTTGCCGATGATATTGATGACCGAGCAGGTCG
>JAUNTV010000411.1 GCA_030538515.1 Paracoccus sp. (in: a-proteobacteria) | reverse complement strand
CGGCCAGCACGGTGGAAAAATGTTCGATCAGCCCTTCGGCCTGCGTGTTCGACAGATCCTGGCGGGCGATCATCACATGCTCGTAAAGCGGCATGTCAGACCTTTCAGTATCAAGGCGGCTTCAACGGCGGAACACCCCTTCCGCGCCCCGCCACGAGAGGCATCGCCGGTTTCGCAAATTGCGGAAGGATGCGGACTTATAGCGGTGAACTCCGCGATTGCAAGGCGATTCGCGCGCATCCGCAGGATATTCGCCTTTCGCCCGCCGGCGTGCTATGGGGCGGTGATCACCGGCAGGGGGCAGGAACATGGCGCTTGAGGATGCGAAACATCAGGTCGATCAGGCTTTCACAAGGCAGGACCCGCGTGGCCTCAGCTTTGAAAACGCCTTTGGCGGCGCGACCAGCTTCCTGCGCCGGCGCTACACGAAAGACCTCGCGGGCTATGATCTGGCGGTGACGGGCATCCCCTTCGACCAGGCGGTGACACATCGCCCCGGCACCCGCTTCGGGCCGCGCGCCATCCGCGAGGCATCGGCCCTGCAACCCTATGATCCGCCCTATGGCTGGGGCTATGATCCCCTGTCGGAACTGGCCATCGCGGATGCCGGGGACATGGCATTCGACTATGCCAATACGCGCGATGTCCCCGCCCGGATCGAGGCCCATATCACCGGCCTGCTGGATCAGGGCGTGGGCACGGTGACGCTTGGCGGGGATCACTTCATCACCCTGCCGATCCTGCGCGCCCATGCGAAACGCCATGGCCCGCTGGCGCTGATCCAGTTCGATGCCCATTCGGATAGCTGGGCCGATGACGACCCCGAGCGTATCGACCACGGCACGTTTCTTTACAAGGCGATCCGCGAAGGGCTGGTCGACCCCGCTGCCAGCACCAGCATCGGCATCCGCACCGAAAACCCCGATACGCTTGGCGTCACGATCCTTGACGCCCCCTCTGTCCACCGCGACGGGATCGAGGCCACGCTGACCCGCATCCGCGCCACGACCGGCGCCCGCCCCGCCTATCTGACCTTCGATATCGACGCGCTCGACCCCGCCTTCGCGCCCGGCACCGGCACCCCGGTCTGGGGCGGGCTGGCAAGCTGGCAGGCGGCGGCGCTTCTGCGCGGGCTGGCCGGGATCAACCTGATCGGCGGCGATGTGGTCGAAGTCTCGCCGCCCTATGATACCACCGGGGCCACGGCGATCGCCGGGGCTCATGTGGCGATGGAACTCATCTGTCTTTACGGCTGGACACGAAGGCGCTGAGTGCCAGGCCGTCATATGGATATTTATGGACAGAAGAAATGCATCTTCTGTCTGGAAATATCCTCGGGGGTGCGGGGGCAGACGGCCCCCGCTCTGACCGGTTCACACCACGCCGAGCGCGCGCATCGCATCGGCCACGCGCAGGAAGCCTGCGATATTCGCGCCCAGAACGTAATCGCCGGGCGCGCCGTATTCCTCGGCGGTGGCGGCGCAATCGTCATGGATGGTCTGCATGATCTTGTCCAGGCGCTCGGCGGTCTGGGCGAAGGTCCAGCTGTCGCGGCTGGCGTTCTGCTGCATCTCAAGCGCCGAGGTCGCCACCCCGCCCGCATTGGCGGCCTTGCCGGGCGCGAACAGGACGCCGGATTTCTGGAACACGTCCACGGCCTCGGGGGTGCAGGGCATGTTGGCGCCTTCCGCCACCACTTTCACCCCGTTTCTGACCAGTCGCGTCGCATCCGCGCCGTGCAGTTCGTTCTGCGTGGCGCAGGGCAGCGCGATATCGCAAGGCACATCCCAGATCGAGCCGCCGGCGACATAATGCGTATTGCCGCCCTTGATCTTGTGATAGGTCGAGATGCGGTCGCGGCGGACCTCTTTGATTTCTTGCAGCAGGGCCAGATCGATGCCGTCCTCGTCCACGACATAGCCGCCGCTGTCGGAAACCGCGACGACCTTCGCGCCGTATTCCTGCATTTTTTCGACAGCATAGATGGCGACATTGCCGGAACCAGAGATCACGCAGCGCCGGCCTTCGGGGGCCTCGCCACGGGTGGCCAGCATGTGGCGGGCGAAGGTTGCGGTGCCGTAGCCGGTCGCTTCCTTGCGCGCGCGAGAGCCGCCGTATGACAGCCCTTTTCCGGTCAGCACGCCCGCTTCGTATTTGTTGGTCAGCCGCTTGTAGGCACCGAACATATAGCCG
>JAUNTV010000410.1 GCA_030538515.1 Paracoccus sp. (in: a-proteobacteria) | reverse complement strand
GATATCGGCTGCGGCACGGCGGTTCTGGCCATGGCTGCGGCGCGGCTCTGGCCGGGGATCGTGCTGGCATCGGATATCGACCCGGTGGCGGTGGATGTCGCGGCGGCCAATGTCATCGCCAACGGGCTGGACGGGCGCGTGATCTGCCTTGAGGCGGTGGGCTTCGATCATCAGATGCTGGATGACGCCGCCCCCTTCGATCTGGTCTTCGCCAATATCCTGAAACAGCCACTGATCGATCTGGCCCCCGATATGGCGCGCCATCTGGCACCGGGGGGGCGTGCGATCCTGTCGGGCCTTCTGGTGACGCAGGCCCCCGAGGTCATCGCCGCCTATGACCGCGCGGGTCTTGATCTGGAAGCCCGCGCCGATCAGACCGATTGGGCCGTTCTGGTGATGCGCCGCCGTCCGGGGAACCCGTAAGCGCACCCCGATCATCGAAACCGCTGAGACTGGCCGTCCAATGGTCGCGGCCGCGCTAATCCGCGCCGGCCAGCAGCGGGCGCGCGTTTTTCAGGTGCCGGCGTGTGAGTTCGCGCGCCTCGCGGCCTTTCATGAAGGGGCGCGCGCCTTCGGGTTCGGCATCGGTGAAAAGCTGCGGGAAAAGCGCCCTGATCTCGCGCCGGCCGGCCGGTCCGATGGTTTTCAGCGCCTGCGGCCCGGTGAACAGCGATTCCGTCCATGTGCCTTCCGAAAGCACCAGCTCGTGACGGTCGAACAGCAGGTGATGATAGACCACGCCCGCCTCACCCGGCAGGACCTCGATCCCCGGCATGGCGATCAGATGCTTGGCGGCGACAAGCGCCTCGGGCGTGCCGGTCATGCGTTCCGCGATGGCCGAGCGGATCAGCACCCGATGCTGGGGCGAGACCACCAGATCGCGCGCCGGCAACCCCGGAGCAAGCGCGCCCGCGCGGATCAGGACCGGGCGCAGATTGGGGGCCAGATCAAGCTGATGCGCGCTAAGCGGGCTGCGCCCGGCCCAGCCAAGCGGGCGCAGCCCGCGGTCACGTGTCAGCACCAGATCGCCCGCCCGCAGGCTTTCCACCGGGCGCGCGCCATTGGCCGTGGCGATCAGCGTGCCCGCCGCAAAGCAGATCGTGCCCAGATAGCCGGGCGGGATCTCGGTGACGGGAAGCGGAATTTCATAGAAGTCCTGTGCAAAGTAGAAATTGTAAAGCTTGTTGGGGTCGAAAGGCGGGGTCCAGGCCTGGGAAGGCATCACGAAGATCGTTGTCCTGTTGCCGATCTCGGGGGTGTTGTAGGGGTCTGGCCATTCAAACTCGGCAAGGTGCGGGAAAACCACCAAGTATTGCGCGCCGGTGTCCGGGTCCTCAAGGCCACCGATCCTGTCGCGGTTAAAGGTCATCAGCGCGCCTTCCGGCATCGTGACGCCGCCGATCACGGTCTCTTTCAGCAGCCCCTGCCCGTAGACGTTGTAGTGGAACGAGCGGAAGTTCTGCATCGGGTTCCCACTGCTGCGCGATATGGGATTGAGATAGATCGATTCATGCGTCGCATCCGCGAGCGAGATATTCGTCATTCCCTGAGAACTGTAGAAAGGTATCCCCGACTGGCTCGGGATGGGGCTGGAGAAGGTGAAGGCTTCGAGCACATAGGGCATGTCGCGTCCCGGATTCGTGAATTTTCGTTAATACACCCTAAGGTTGATTAATAAATCGTTAACGCAACCGTTAATATTTCGCTCGTGATTGCTATTTTCGCCCCGATGGCGCTAGCTTCGCCCTGATGGCATCCGCAAAAAGGGGGGATCACCATGCGTTTGACCTGGCTTGGCCACGGCAGCTGGCGGCTTGAAATCGAAGAGGCGGTGATCCTGATCGATCCCTGGCTTGACGGGAATCCGCTTTTCCCGAAGGAGGCGCGCGGTGACGCGATTGCGGGGGCCACGCATATCCTGATCACCCATGGCCATTCCGATCATGCCGCCGATGCGGTGGCGCTGGCGCAGGAACTGGGGGTTCCGGTCGTGGGGAACTTCGATCTGATGCAATATTGGCAAGACGCCCATGGCATCGAGACGATCGGCTTCAACAAGGGCGGCACGGTCGATCTTGGCGGGGCAAAAGTGACCATGGTGGTCGCGGCGCATTCCTCGGCCCTTGCCGGCGCGGGGGGCGTGCCGGTCTATGCGGGCCATGAGTCCGGTTACATGATCGCGGGTGAAGGGCGCG
>JAUNTV010000409.1 GCA_030538515.1 Paracoccus sp. (in: a-proteobacteria) | reverse complement strand
AATTCATGCGGCCAGATCTCGATCCAGAAGAAGAAAAAGCGCCGGTTGGCCAGATCAACCAGCACCGCCTGATCAGGCATGCCCGGGCCGCGATCCCAGCGAATCCACGGGGTGACGTAATAGATCCCCAGCGTGATCGCCATGATAATCCACTTCAGGCGGCGGAAATTTCCCTGCACCGCCTTGGGAAATATCGGCTCACGCGCGGCATAGAGGCTCGGGGGGTCCGTATCCGGCGTAGACATGAACTGGCTCCTCTGGCTCGTTCCGGTTTGGCCCGGTCTGGGTCTTTGCTGGCCCGGCGCTCAGGAACGGGCTTGACCCGGCAGGGTCATCAGCGACAAATATATATACGTTTTGCAAGATTTGGCGAAGTGGCCGGAATGTCGCAGTCCCGGCGCGCCCTGCCCGACCCGCAGAACGGATGAGGGGCGGGTTACCCCGCCCCTGAATATGGAAGCCGGCCC
Source organism: Paracoccus sp. (in: a-proteobacteria) (assembly GCA_030538515.1). Taxonomy (GTDB): domain Bacteria; phylum Pseudomonadota; class Alphaproteobacteria; order Rhodobacterales; family Rhodobacteraceae; genus Paracoccus. The sequence goes on along the minus strand of JAUNTV010000409.1, from coordinate 1,738 downwards.
CCCTGGAAACGCGCGAACAGGACGAGGGGCCGGCGCCATCCCGGCGGCAGTGTGCCGCCGGAATTCTTCATTACTCGCCACCGCCGAGACCGTGGACATAGAAGGTCACGGCGCGGATGTCGTCCTCGGACAGACGGTTCGACCAGGCGGGCATGACGCCAAAGCGCGCATCATGGATCGACTGGCGGATCGTGGCGGGATCACCGCCATAGAGCCAGACCGCATCCGTCAGATCAGGCGCACCCTGGAACTGATCACCGGTGCCATCCTCGAGGTGGCAGACCGAGCAATTGTCAACATAGATCGTCTCACCAGCCGAAGCGAGGGCGGCGTCATGCTGCTGGCCGGAAAGCAGAAGGACATAGTTGGTCACCTCGTCGATCTCGGCATTGGTCAGGATCCCGTCGACACCAAAGCGCGGCATCTCGGAATAACGGGCGTCGGGATCATCGGTATTACGGATGCCGTGCATGACCGTCGTGTGGATGTCCTCGATCGTGCCGCCCCACAGCCAGACGTTGTCCAGCAGGTTGGGATAGCCGCGCGCACCGGCCGCACCGGCACCGTGGCACTGTGCGCACCAGGTCGAAAAGATCGCCCGCCCGGCATTGCCGGCATAGCTGACCAGTTCGGGATCGTTGGCGATCTCGGTCAGTTCGACCGAGGCAAGCCGCGCACGGATATCGGCATTGGCATCGTTGTAACGCTGGATCTCTGCGGCGACTTCCTTGCGGTAATTCGTTCCCAGAAGGCCCTGCGTCGCCCCGTTGATCAGCGGCCATGCCGGATAGGCGATGGTATAGAGGATCGCCCAGACAATGGTCACATAAAAGGTCCACAGCCACCAGCGGGGCAGCGGGTTGTCATATTCCTCGATCCCGTCCCAGCTGTGGCCGGTTGACTGAACTTCTACGGGCTTGTTGCCGGCGCGGCGCTTGCCGGTGCGCGGACCGCGCGGCGCATGCAATGCCTTGCCCTGTTCCGCGCCGGCGGGTTTCGCGGCGATATCCTCGGCATGTTTGGCATCGGCGGCGGCGCGCTCCAGCTCGATCCGGTTATCGGGGTTTTGCGGGCTGTCGTGATCGTCCTTGTCAGCCATCACTGCGTATCCTTTTCAGGCAGGGGCGGCGCCGGCCGCTTTTCATTGCGAAAAATGCTTTCGGCGGCGTCCTGTTGCTGCTTGCGTGCTCCGGGGCGAAAGACCCAGAACACCACGCCCACGAACACCAGAAACAAGGCCAGCAAGGCCCAGCTGTCGGCGAACTGGCGCATCCAGGTATAGATCTCCATCACACACTCCTAGCGGGTCGGGTCGGGTTCAAAGGTCGAGAAATCGACCATCGTGCCCAGCACCTGGAGATAGGCGATCAGCGCATCCATTTCAGACACCCCCGGCTGGAGATCGAAATTCCGCTGCTGTGCGCCCGGATAACGTTCCTCAAGGCCCGAGGCATCCTGATCAAGATCGGCCTGCGCGAGGAAGTCGGCGCGCGCCGCCTCGATCATATCGTCGCTATAGGGCACGCCCACCATGCGGTCGGTGCGCAGCCGGTCAACGATATAACGCCCGTCGAGCATCCGTCTTTCAAGGAAGCCATAGGCGGGCATGATCGATTCAGGCACCACCGAACGCGGATCGCGCAGGTGATCAAGATGCCATTCATCCGAATAGCGCCCGCCGACACGGGCCAGATCCGGCCCGGTCCGCTTTGACCCCCACTGGAACGGGTGGTCATAC
>JAUNTV010000028.1 GCA_030538515.1 Paracoccus sp. (in: a-proteobacteria) | reverse complement strand
GATGGAGGGCAAGGCGGTTCTGTTCAAGAAATTCGCCAATATCGACTGTTTCGATCTGGAGATCGCCGAAACCGACCCCGAAAAGCTGGCCGCCATCGTCCGAAGCCTGGAACCCGGTTTCGGTGCCATCAACCTTGAGGATATCAAGGCCCCGGATTGCTTCATCGTCGAAAAGCTCTGCCGCGAGACGATGAACATCCCGGTCTTTCACGATGACCAGCACGGCACGGCCATCGTCGTCGGTGCCGCGGCCACCAATGCGCTGCGCGTCGCGGGCAAGCGGTTCGAGGATATCAAGATCGTCTCGACCGGGGGGGGCGCGGCGGGGATCGCCTGTCTCAATATGCTGCTGAAGCTGGGCGTGAGGCGTGAAAATGTCTGGCTTTGCGACATTCACGGGCTGGTCTATGCCGACCGGGCCGAGGATATGAACCCGCAAAAAGCCGCTTTCGCGCAGGAAAGCGCGCTGCGCGATCTCGATCAGGTCATTGACGGGGCGGATCTGTTTCTGGGGCTGTCCGGTCCGGGCGTTCTCAAGCCCGAAATGGTCGCGCGCATGGCACCCCGGCCCATCATTTTCGCGCTTGCCAACCCCGTGCCCGAGATCATGCCCGATGACGCGCTGGCGGTTTCGCCCGACGCGATCATCGCCACCGGCCGCAGCGATTTTCCCAATCAGGTCAATAACGTGCTGTGCTTTCCTTTCATTTTCCGCGGCGCGCTGGATGTGGGTGCGACGCAGATCAATGATGAAATGCAGCTTGCCTGCATCGACGGGATCGCAGCCCTTGCCCGCGCCACCACCGCCGCCGAAGCCGCCGCCGCCTATCACGGCGAGACGCTGACCTTCGGCCCGGAATATCTGATCCCGAAACCCTTCGATCCGCGCCTGATCGGCGTGGTTTCGACGGCGGTGGCGAAAGCCGCGATGGCATCGGGCGTGGCCACGCGCCCGATTGCCGATCTTGACGCCTACAAGCGCAAGCTCGACGGCTCGGTCTTCCGCTCGGCCCTGATCATGCGCCCGGTTTTCGAGGCGGCGGCGACCGCCACCCGCCGCATCGTCTTTGCCGAGGGCGAGGATGAGCGCGTTCTGCGCGCCGCCAATGCGATGATCGAGGAAACCACCGATGTCCCGATCCTGATCGGCCGCCCCGATGTGATCGCGTCGCGCGCGGAACGGGCGGGCCTGCCGATCAGGCCCGAAAAGGATTTCGAGATCGTGAACCCCGAAAGCGATTCCCGTTACCGTGAGTATTGGGAAACCTATCACGACCTGATGGCGCGCCGGGGCGTCACGCCCGATCTGGCGCGCGCGATCATGCGCACCAATACCACGGCGATCGGGGCGGTGATGGTGCATCGCGCCGATGCCGACAGCATGATCTGCGGCACCTTCGGACAATATAGCTGGCATTTGAACTATATCGAACAGGTTCTGGGGCGCGACGGGCTGATGCCGCATGGCGCGCTGTCGATCCTGATCCTTGAGGACGGGCCGCTGTTCATTGCCGATACCCAGGTCCATAACCACCCCACCCCGGAACAGATCGCGCTTTCGGCGGTGGGGGCCGCGCGGCACGTGCGCCGTTTCGGGCTGGTCCCGCATGTGGCGCTGTGCAGCCATTCGCAATTCGGCAATCTGGCGACCGATTCCGGCAGGCGCATGCGCGCGGCGATGGAGATCCTGCAAAGCCGCAATGCCGATTTCAATTTCGATGGCGAGATGAGCATCGATTCCGCGCTTGATCCCGGCCTGCGCGCGCGCATCCTGCCCACCGCGAAGCTGGAGGGGGTGGCGAATGTGCTGGTCTTTGCCGGCACGGATGCGGCCTCGGGCGTGCGCAACATTCTGAAACATAAAGCAAACGGGCTGGAGGTCGGGCCGATCCTGATGGGCATGGGCAATCGGGCGCATATCGTCACGCCCTCGATCACGGCGCGGGGCTTGCTGAACATGTCGGCCATCGCCGGCACGCCCGTCGCCCATTACCGCTGACGGGCGCAGGCAAATGGCGCTTTTCTGCCATCGCTGACAAAGCGTCGCGTTGCCGATGCTGCCTTCCCTCGCGTAACATCCGCGCGAGGGAGGACAAGCCATGACATATCAAGACGTCTATAATTCCTGGAAGGCCAGCCCCGATGCCTTCTGGATGAAGGCGGCCGAGGCCATCGATTGGGTCAGGCCGCCGTCAAAAGCCCTGTTTGATGAAAACGCCCCGATTTATGAGTGGTTCTCGGACGGGCTGGTCAATACCTGCTGGAATGCCGTCGACCGCCACGTCAAGGCCGGGCGCGGCGATCAGATCGCCATCTATCACGACAGCCCGATCACCCATGCGACCAAGGGGATCACCTATGGCGAACTGCTGCGCCGGGTCTCGACGCTGGCGGGGGCCTTGCGCGCGCGCGGAATCGAAAAGGGGGACCGGGTGATCATCTACATGCCGATGATCCCCCAGGCGATCGAGGCGATGCTGGCCTGCGCGCGCCTTGGCGCCATCCATTCCGTGGTTTTCGGCGGTTTCGCCGCGAATGAACTGGCCGTGCGCATCGACGACGCCAGGCCCAGGGCGATCATCGCGGCCTCGGCCGGGCTGGAGCCAGGGCGCGTCGTCCATTACAAACCCCTGCTGGACCAGGCGATCGAACTGGCCAGCCACAAGCCCGAATTCTGTGTCGTCTTCCAGCGCGACGAGGAAGTGGCCAAGCTGGTCGAGGGCCGCGATTTCAACTGGTATGGCTTTCAATATGGCATCAAGCCCGTGGATTGCGTCCCGGTCGAAGGCAATCACCCCGCCTATATCCTTTATACATCCGGCACGACCGGCCAGCCCAAGGGCGTTGTGCGCCCGACCGCCGGCCATCTGGTCGCGCTTGCCTGGTCGATGGAAAATATCTACAAGATCGGCCCCGGCGACCGCTTCTGGGCGGCATCGGATGTGGGCTGGGTCGTGGGGCACAGCTATATCTGCTATGGCCCGCTGATCGCGGGCGCGCAGACGGTCGTGTTCGAAGGCAAGCCCATCGGCACCCCTCATGCCGGGGTGTTCTGGCGCACCATCCAGAACAACCGGATCAAAAGCTTCTTCACCGCCCCCACCGCGCTGCGTGCCATCCGCCGCGAGGACCCGGACGGCGAATATATCCGGCGCTACAAGCTGCATGACCTGCAAGCGGTGTTTCTGGCCGGCGAGCGCGCCGACCCCGAGACGATAAACTGGGCGCAGGACCATCTTGGCGTGCCGGTCATCGACCATTGGTGGCAGACGGAAACCGGTTGGGCGATTGCCGCGAACCCTTTGGGGATCGGGCTGATGCCGGTGAAGCCGGGCAGTCCCGCCGTGCCCATGCCCGGTTATGACGTGCAGGTGCTGGATGAGGGCGGCCAGCCCGTCGGGCCCGGCACGCTTGGCGCGATTGCGCTGCGCCTGCCCTTGCCACCCGGCACGCTGTCGGGTCTGTGGAACGCCGAGGACCGGTTCCGCAAATCCTACCTGTCCCATTTTCCGGGTTATTACGAGACGGGCGACGCCGGCTATCTGGATGAGGACGGCTATCTTTACATCATGGCGCGGACCGATGACGTCATCAACGTGGCCGGCCACCGGTTGTCCACCGGCGCCATGGAAGAGGTTCTTTCGCGCCACCCGGATGTGGCCGAATGCGCGGTGATCGGGATCGCGGATGCGCTGAAAGGGCAGGCGCCGCTTGGGTTTCTGTGCCTGAAGCGGGGCTGCACCACCCCGCCCGAGCAGGTCACGCGCGATGTGGTGCGCATGGTGCGCAGCGATATCGGCCCGGTCGCGGCCTTCAAGCTGGCGGTTGTCGTGGACCGGCTGCCCAAGACGCGATCAGGCAAGATCCTGCGCGCGACCATGGCGAAAATCGCGGATGGAGAGGCGTTCAAACCGCCCGCGACCATCGACGAGCCCGCCGTTCTCGATGAGATCGCAGCCGCGCTTGCCGGTCTGGACAGGGGCTGAGCGGCGCCCCCGCCAACGAAGCATCCCGCCCGCGACAAACGGGCGGGATGTGCCTGTCCCTATTCCCTGCCTGCGCCCGGTCTTGTCCCGGTAGCGCTTGACAGCACCACCAGATATTGTTGTTCAGGGCCTATGCATTACTAACTGCGGTATAAAATCACGCATGGCAAGGATTCTTTGGTTAACGGCAAAAATGCGCCGTTAACGCTCTTTTAACGCTCACAGAAGAAACAGCGCCGCAAGCCCCAGAAAGGCAAAGAAACCAACCACATCGGTGATCGTCGTCACGAATGTCCCCGAGGCAAGGGCCGGGTCTGCGCCAAGCTTGTTCAGCGTAAGCGGCACCAGAACGCCGCCCAGGGCGGCCACGGTCAGGTTGATGATCATCGCCAGCGCAATCACCCCGCTGAGACCCGGATCACGAAACCAGATATAGGTGACGACGGCCAGAAGAACCGCCAATGTGGTGCCGTTGACCACACCGACCACGGCCTCTCGGCGGATGATGCGCCAGGTGTTCGATGGCGTCAGGCTTTTCGTCGCCAGACCGCGCACCACCACGGTCAGCGTCTGGGTGCCCGCATTGCCCCCCATCGAGGCCACGATGGGCATCAGCACCGCCAGCGCGACAAGGCGCGCGATCTCGCCTTCGAAAAGCGAAATCACCGTGGCCGCCAGAAGGGCCGTGAAGATATTCACCGTCAGCCATGGCACGCGCTGGCGCACGGTTTCCACAACGCTGTCGGTGATCGACGAATCGTCGCCCACACCGGCCAGTCGCAGGATGTCTTCTTCATGTTCGTCGTCCAGCACCTCCATCGCGTCGTCGATGGTGATGACGCCGACCAGCCGGTCATGCTCATCCACCACGGGTTCGGAAATCAGGTGATACTGGTTGAAGGCATAGGCCACGTCTGCCTCATTCGCGAAGGCATTGATGGGGCGGAAGCTTTCCTCGGTAATGGTGCGCAGGGCCGTGTCGCGATGCGCGGCCAGAAGCCGGCCAAGCGCCACATAACCCACCGGATGGCGGCGGGGATCGACCAGAATGACGTGGTAGAACTGATCGGGAAGCTCTTCCTCGCTGCGCAGGAAATCGATGGCCTCGCCCACAGTCCAGTGCTCGGGCGCGGTCACCACCTCGGATTGCATCATCCGGCCGGCGGAATATTCGGGATAGGTCAGCGATTGCTCGACCGCCGCGCGATCCGAATCGTCCAGAGCCTCAAGCACCTTCTGCTGCTCTGGCTCATCGAGTTCCTCGATCAGTTCGACGATATCGTCGCTGTCCATCTCGCGCACGGCCTCGGCCAATGCGGATTTCGGCATCAGCTCGACGATCTCGTCACGCACCGATTCATCAATTTCCGAAAGGATGTCGCCATCGATCTCGCCCGACCACAGCGACATGAAAACGCGCCGCCGCGCGGGCGAGAGGTTTTCGATCACATCCGCGATATCGGCGGCATGCATCGGGTCCAGAAGCGCATCCAGAAGCGCCGGGTCTTCGTCGTCGATGGCCTCGCGGATCTGGTCGATCAGCGCGCGGGGCGGGGTGAAATCATCACCCTCGTCATCCGGCTGATCCGGCTCAGGCGGGGAAGAAAGGGCATCATGTTCCGGCGCGTCGCGCGTTTCCTCATCCCTCATCAGGCCCTCTTTCCAGTGGTAACGCTTGGCAGCTTGGGCCGCGCGGCGAAGTGTAGCCGCGCCGCCCGCGATCAGCAATGTCAGCCGGACAGAAGGGCAAGCGCCTCGGCGTGAATTTCCGGCGTGGCGGCGGCGATGATACGCCCGCCACCATGGGCCGGGCCGCCTTCCCAATTGGTGACGGTGCCGCCTGCCGCTGTCACCACGGCGATGGGGGCCACAACGTCATAGGGGTAGATCCCGGCCTCGATCACCAGATCGACCATGCCAAGCGCCAGAAGCGCATAGCCATAGCAATCCAGCCCGTAGCGCGTCAGGCGCACCCGGTCGGCAACGCGGCGAAAAGCGGCATGGTCATCGGCTGTGCCGATCTCGGGGAAGGTGCTGAGCAGCGTCGCCTCGGCCAGGGGAACGGCCTTGCGCGTGGCAAGCGCCACCTCGCCCCGGTGGCTGATCATGCGGGCACGACCAAACCCGCCCTCGAAGCGTTCACCCATGAAGGGCTGGTCGATCATGCCGTAAACCGGGCCGTTCTGGTCATTCAGCCCGATCAGCGTCCCCCAGCTTGGCGCGCCAGAGATGAAGGCCCTTGTCCCGTCGATCGGGTCAAGCACCCATGTCAGCCCGGATGTGCCGGGCTGCGTGCCGAATTCCTCGCCCAGAATGGCGTCCTCGGGCCGGCGTTCGGCCAGAACATGGCGCATCACACGCTCGCTGGCGCGATCAGCTTCGGTCACGGGGTCGAAACCACCGGCCAGCTTGTTATCCGGCCTCAGCCCGCTGCTGCGGAAAAGCGGCAGCGTCTGCGCGCGCGCGGCATCGGCCATCGCGGCGGCGGTTTCGAAGATATCCTGACGTTCCATGTCCCACCCCTGGTTTCGCGCTTTTTATTAACGCGAAAATGCGGGGTCGAACAACGCCTCCTCAGGCTGCGTGCGAGAGAACGCGCGCCAGTTCAAAAATCTGACGGCGCTGTGCCTCCGGCATGGCATAATAGGCGCGGATCAACTGCAATGCTTCTTTATTGGTCATAATATCATCTTCCACGGTCGCGGTTACGCGCCCGGCATCCAGACCTTCGAAAAAGAAACTGATCTGAACATCAAGCGCCTTGGAAATATCCCACAAACGAGAGGCGGACACGCGGTTCGCCCCGGTCTCATACTTTTGAATCTGCTGAAACTTAATGCCCACCTGATCGGCAAGCTGCTGTTGAGTCACGCCGATCAGCCAACGCCGATGACGAATTCGCGTGCCAACATGCACATCAACTTCGTGCTTCATAACTAACCTCACCCGAACTGATCAAGTCATATACCAAACTAATCCGCCATGCGACCCGGAATGAGCTTGAACACGCTAGAGTTGACTGAAAGGACAGGCTTTCGCCCCGAAATTCGGGAAAGAGGACGGGTTTTCCGCCCCGCCGAAGCGGCCAAAAGGGGGCCGGACCGCATCTGTTCCGGGTCCGGGGCCGAATCACCCGGCCCATCCGGGTCCGGGGCGGGCTGCCTGCCGGGGCGATTTCGGGACAAAAAGCGTCAGGCAGTGAAATGCCTGTCGTTTTGCCCTTCGCATCCGTTGAAAAACTGGCATACTGGCCCAATATTGACCGGCAAGCGGAGCCTCCGCGCCGACCCTATAGCTATGGAGAGTTTGATGGCTGAATACGACACCCTGCGTCAGGCCCAGGCCCGGACGGGTGCCGCGTCCCGCGCCGAAATTGATGTCGGCCTTCGCGAGTACATGTCGAAGGTCTATGGAATCATGGCAACCGGCATGGCCGTGACTGCCTTCTTTGCCCTTGGGCTGAACATGCTGGCCGTTCAGAACGGCCAACTGACCGAGCTTGGCCGTGTGGTCTACACCTCGCCCTTGCGTTGGGTGCTGATGTTCGCGCCGCTTCTGGTGGTGTTCGCCTTTGGTGCCGCCGTTTACCGGCTGTCCACGCAGACCGCCACCATGGTCTTTTACGGCTTTGCCGCGCTGATGGGCATGTCGATCAGCTGGATCTTCCTGCGCTACACCGGCAGTTCCATCGCGGCGACCTTCTTCGCCACGGCGGCGGCTTTCGCGGGCCTGTCCATCTACGGCTACACCACCAAGCGCGACCTGTCGGGTCTGGGCACCTTCCTGATGATGGGCCTGATCGGCCTGATCGTCGCCTCGATCGCCAATATCTTCATCGGCTCCGGCGCGATGCAGTTTGCGATCTCGGTGATCGGCGTGCTGATCTTCGCGGGCCTGACCGCCTATGACACGCAGCGCATCAAGGCCACCTATCTGGAACTGAGCCAGTCGAACCGGGATTTCCTTGGCAAAGCCGCCATTCTGGGCGCGCTGAACCTGTATCTGGACTTCCTGAACCTGTTCATGTTCCTGCTGCAATTCATGGGCAGCAGCAACGACTGATCCCGCCCACCCGCGGGACGCAACAAGAAAGGCCCCGCATTTGCGGGGCCTTTTTCATGGGCTGCCGGTTCGGGTCAGGGCCAGTGCTTGGCCACCATGGTCAGCACGTCATATTGGGCCACGACCTCATCCTTCTGGTTGCTCACCCGGCAATCCCACCGCACTTCCGCATGTTCGGCGTTTTCACGCGGGTTGATTTCCTTGCAGGTCAGGCGGACACGAAGGCTGTCACCAAAGTAAACCGGGGTCAGGAAGCGCAGGTTATCAACGCCGTAATTGGCCAGCACCGGGCCGGGATCGGGATCGACGAACAGCCCCGCCGCGAATGAGGCGATCAGATAGCCATGCGCCACGCGGTCATCGAAAAACGGGTTCGCCCTGGCCGCCGCGCTGTCCATATGGGCGTAGAAGGTGTCGCCGGTGAAATGGGCGAAATGCTCGACATCTTCCTGCGTCACCTTGCGCGCATCGGTGACGATCTGATCGCCAAGGCGCAGTTCGGCCACCGATTTGCGGAAAGGATGCGTGCCGGTCTGGCTTTCGCCCCCCTCGGACCAGATGCCGGTCACTGCCGTCAGCAGGCGCGGCGGGCCCTGAATGGCGCTGCGCTGCATGTAATGCTTGACCGCGCGCATGCCGCCCAGCTCCTCGCCACCGCCGGCGCGTCCCGGCCCGCCGTGAACAAGCGGTGCCAGCGGGCTGCCATGCCCGGTCGAGGATTTCGCCGACACCCGGTTGCCGATCAGCACGCGGCCATGGAAGGGGGCCATGCCCGTCACCATTTCGGCGGCAAGATCAGGGCTGTCGGTGAAAAGCGAGGCCACCAGCGAGCCCTTGCCGCGATGGGTCAGGGCCACGGCCTGATCGGTGCCGGCATAGGGCATCAGCGTCACCACCGGGCCGAAAGCCTCGACATCATTGGCCGCCGCATTCATCGGATCACCCGCCAGCAGCACCACCGGATTGATGAAGGCCCCCTTCCCCGCATGACCCGAGGCGACCTCGACCCGGCCCGGATCACCCAGAACGATCTCGGCGCTGCCGGCCAGTTCAGCGATGCGCGCGCGCACTTCGTCGCGCTGCTCAAGGCTGGCCAGCGGGCCCATGCGCGTATCCTCGGCCGCCGGATCACCGGTGACGGTTTTCTCCAGCCGCTCCTTCAGCGCGCCGATCACCGCATCGACATGGGCGGCGGGAATGATGGCGCGGCGGATGGCGGTGCATTTCTGCCCGGCCTTGCTGGTCATCTCGCGCATGATCTCGCGGATGAACAGGTCGAATTCCGGCGTTCCCGGCCCCGCATCCGGCCCCAGAACCGAGGCGTTGAGGCTGTCGGCCTCCATCGTGAAGCGCACCGAATTGGCGACCATCGCGGGGGCGGTCTTCAGCATCCGCCCGGTCGCGGCCGAGCCGGTGAAGGTCACTACATCCTGGCAGGTCACATGATCCAGAAGATCCCCCGCCGAACCGCTGAGAAGTTGCAGCGCGCCTTCGGGCAGAATACCCATCCCGATGATGCGGCGCACGACCAGTTCGGTCAGATAAGCGGTCTGGCTGGCCGGCTTCACCAGCGTGGGCATGCCCGCGATCAGGGTCGGCGCGATCTTTTCCAGCATCCCCCATACGGGGAAGTTGAAGGCATTGATATGCACCGCGACCCCCTGCATGGGCGTCAGGATATGCTGCGCGGAAAAGCTGGCATCCTTCGACAAGGGTTCGACCGGCCCGTCAGGGATGATTTTCGCATTGGGCAATTCGCGCCGCGCCTTGGATGCAAGCGTCAGAAGCGTGCCGATGCCGCCTTCGATATCCACCCAGCCATCGGCGCGGGTGGCCCCGGTCCACAGGCTTTCGGCGTAGAATTCTTCCTTCATATCAAGAAGCTTCAGGCCGATTTCCTTCAGCATCAGGGCACGCTGATGCAGCGTCATCGCACGCAGCGCAGGCCCGCCCCTTTCGCGCCCATAATCAAGGGCCGCCGCGTGATCCATGCCCGAGGCATCGATCAGCGCCACGATCTCGCCCGTCGCGGCGTTCAGAAGCGGCTTGCCGTCGCGGCTGCCCGCCCGCCATGCGCCGCAATAATAGGATTGCAGCAGCCGGGGCGCTGTCTGGATGGTCATGTCCTGTCCTCTCACACCAGCCCGAGCGGAGCCAGCAGATCACGGACCCGCTGCGCCCAAAGCTCGCGCAGTTTTTCATTCTCGCTGTGGCGCAGCCCGAAACGCTGCAAAACCCCGAACCGCTTCGACGCGGATTGACCGAAGCTGTCGGCCACGCGCGGCTGCCAATAGGCGATGGCGGCAAGGGCATCCTTGCGGCCCGTGTCGCTGGCGACGATCTGGCGCAGCCCGTTCAGGCCCAGTTCGACGTGCCGGGCCTCTTGCGGGGCGATCTCGCGGAAGACATCGGCCAGGGGCGCGTAGCTCATGCGCGTCATCTCATCCAGATGAACGGCGGTCGCGGTGCCCATCAGCACATTCATCACCACCGCATCGACATAGCCTTCCAGCGGATAGTGAAAGACCGAAAGGCGCATGTCATCGCCGTGACGCGCGGCCCCCAGATCGGCATCGCGCGCCAGCCGCGCGGCCCAGTCATGGCGGTTGTCATAGCGCGCCATATCGGCGCCGAACTCGCCCATCACCGCCAGAACGCGGCCCGCATGGTCCAGCTTTTCCCGGGTGATCTTCGCCGCCGCGATCCGGTTCCTTATGCCCGGCGCGTCATTGATCGTATCGGCGAACCCCGCAGCCCCGGCCAGTTCGCTGTCGATGAAACTGGCCATGAGGCGCAGCAATTCGCCCCGGTAACGCGCCGGGACATTGCCGGGCGACGTCAGCTTGCCGCCCTGCGCCAGATAGTCCTCGATGCTCATGTGATCGCTCATCCCGGCCCCCTATTCGTCATAGCTGACGACGATACGGTCGGTCAGCGGATAGCATTGGCAGGTCAGCACATAGCCCTGCGCGACCTCGTAATCCTCCAGCGCATGGTTGATCGCCATCTCGGCCTCGCCCTCCAGCACCTTGGCGCGGCAGGTCGAGCAGACGCCCGCCTTGCAGGCAAAGGGCACATCCATATCGGCGGCGAGTGCCGCATCCAGCAGGGTCTCGCCCTGCTTGGGCATGCGGAAGGTCCGCGTGGCCCCGTCCAGCGTCACCACGGCCTCGGTCGTATCGCCCGACTGACCGGCATCGCGGCTGGTGGCGCGTTTGCGCGCGCGGCCGGGCTGGCCGGATGCGAAAAGCTCGAACCGGATCTGCGCATCGTCCAGCCCCGCCTTGCGCAAGCTGTCGGCCACGGTCAGCATCAGCCCTTCCGGCCCGCAGATGAAAGCCGTGTCGATGCTGGCCGGATCGATCCAGTTGTCAAACAGCGCCTGCATCTTTTCGGCATCGATGCGCCCGGTGAAAAGATCGATCTCCTGCCCCTCGGATTTCAGGATATGGATCACCGAAAGCCGCCCCAGATAGAGGTTCTTCAGATCCTCCAGCTCCTCGCGGAACATGATCGAATTGACCGAGCGGTTGGCATAGATCAGCGTGAACCGGCTTTTCGGCTCACGCGCCAGCGTGGTCTTGATGATCGACAGAACCGGCGTGATGCCCGAACCGGCAGCGACCGCGACATAATGTTTCGCCGCCGCCGGATCGAGTTCGGCGTGAAACCGGCCCATGGGGGGCATGGCTTCCAGTTCCATCCCCGCTGCCAGTTCCTCATTCGCCCAGGTGGAAAACGCACCGCCATCGACCCGCTTGATACCGACACGCAAGACGCCATCATCGGCGCCCGCGCAGATCGAATAGGACCGGCGCAGTTCCTCGCCTTCAAAATCGCGCCGGAAGGTCAGGTACTGACCTTGGGTAAAGTCGAAACTGGCCGCATCCTGGGGGCGCGGCATCAGGGTAAGCACGACCGCATCGCGGGTGTCGCGGCGGATTTCTGTCACCTGAAGGGGAAGGAAACGGGCCATGACGGTTCCTCTAATGGCATTTGAAATAGTCGAAGGGTTCAAGGCAGGCATTGCAGACCCAGGCCGCCTTGCAGGGCGTTGATCCGAATTGACTGACCCGGCGCGTATCGTTCGAATTGCAGCGCGGACAGGGGACAGACAGATTACCCTGCCCGCTGAGCGCGCCGATGCGAAGCGCCACGCCATCGGCTGCGGTGCCCGCAATCGGGGGGGCGATGCCATAGGCGCGCAGCTTGTCGCGCCCGGCCTCGCTGATCCAGTCGGTGGTCCATGCGGGCGCAAGCTGGCGGTTCAGGCGGATCTGCTCGATCCCCTTGGATCGCAGGTGGTTTTCGATATCCAGATTGATGACCGCCGTGGCCGGGCATCCCGAATAGGTCGGCGTCACCGTGACCACCAGCACGTCATCCTGCCATTCGACGGCGCGGATGATGCCCAGATCGGTCAGTGAGATCACCGGAATTTCCGGGTCGGGCACCTCGGCCAGCCAGTCCCATATCTGCGAGACGGCGGCGCGCATGCTACCAGCTCGCGCCCGGATAGGCCCGCTGAAGAAACTGCATCTCGGCAAGGATATAGCCCAGATGCTCGGTATGGGTGCCCTGCCTGCCGCCCTTCTGGACAAAGCCGGTTTCGGGGGCCTTCAGGCTGGCCTGATCCAGCACCGCATCGACGGTTTCGTCCCAAAGCCCGCGCAGGCTGGCCGGATCGGGCGCGATCCCTGCCTTGGCCATGGCCGCATCCGTGGCGTCGCTGGTGAACATTTCCAGCGCATAGGGCCATTGATCGTCCAGTGCCGCCTGCATCCGGGCATGGCTTTCATCGGTGCCGTCGCCAAGCGCGATCACCTGCTCGGCCGAGCGTTCGAGATGGTAGCTGACCTCCTTGAGCGCCTTCACGGCGATTTCCGCCACGCGCGCATCGGTCGATCCGGTCAGCGCCCGCAGAAGGTGGAAATGAAAGGCGTCAAACAGGAACTGCCGCATGAGCGTCGCGCCGAAATCGCCGTTCGGCCGCTCGACCAGCAGAAGATTGCGGAAATCCCAGGCATCGCGCAGATAGGCCAGATCATCGGCGGACCGGCCCTTCCCCTCGACCGTGCCGGCCAGTTCCAGCCAAAGCGCGGTCTGTCCGATCAGGTCAAGCGCCATATTGGACATGGCGATGTCTTCTTCCAGCACAGGGCCATGGCCGCACCATTCCGAATTTCGGTGCCCAAGGATCAGGGCGTTGTCGCCCATGCGCAGCAGGAATTCGAAGAAGGCATCCTGATCGGTATCGGGCGCGGGCGCGTGACCACCCCCCTGCCCCGCCTGCCGGGCCAGAGCGCCCGCATCGGGCGTCATCATATCGGGAAGCGACGGCATCACATATGCCCCACTTCTTCGGGAATATCGTAAAAGGTGGGGTGGCGATAAACCTTGTCATTCGACGGCTCGAACAGCGGCCCCTTTTCGGACGGGCTGGAGGCCGAGATATCCGCCGATTTCACCACCCAGATGCTGACGCCTTCATTGCGCCGCGTATAGACATCGCGGGCGTGCTTGATCGCCAGTTCCGCATCCGGCGCATGCAGGCTGCCGACGTGACGATGGTTAAGGCCGTGCTGGCCACGGATGAACACCTCCCAAAGAGGCCACTCGCTGGACATTCGGATCTCCTCCCCTTGCCCTGGCTTGATATCTGGACGGCCGCGGCCGCCCGGTTTTTTGCGCGTTATTCGGCAGCGACCGCGCGGGCGGCCCTTTTCTTCGCATGGGCAAGCATGGCGTCCCGATACCAGGCCCCGTCCTCCCACGCCTTGACGCGCGCACCCAGACGTTCCTTGTTGCAGGGGCCATTGCCCTTGATGACCTGAAAGAACTCGTTCCAGTCCGGTTCGGTGAAATCGTAGCCGCCCTTTTCCTCGTTCCATTTCAGGTCCGGGTCGGGGATGGTCAGGCCCAGATATTCGGCCTGCGGCACGGTCTGGTCGACGAATTTCTGGCGCAATTCGTCATTGGTGTTGATCTTGATCTTCCATGCCATGGACTGCGCGGAATGCACGCTGTCCTTGTCGGATGGACCGAACATCATGAGCGAGGGATACCAGAGCCGGTTGATCGCATCCTGCGCCATCTGTTTTTGCGCCGGCGTCCCGGACGCCATCTTCATCATGATCGCATAGCCCTGCCGCTGGTGGAAGCTTTCCTCCTTGCAGATGCGGATCATGGCCCGGCTGTATGGCCCGTAGCTGGTCCGTTGCAGCGGCACCTGATTCATGATCGCCGCCCCGTCGACCAGCCAGCCGACCGCGCCCATATCGGCCCAGTTCAGCGTCGGGTAGTTGAAAATGCTGGAATATTTCATCTCGCCGGAATGCAGCTTTTCCAGAAGCTGATCGCGGCTGACGCCCAGGGTCTCGGCGGCGCAGTAAAGATAAAGGCCGTGGCCCGCCTCGTCCTGCACCTTGGCCAGAAGGATCTGCTTGCGCTCAAGCGTGGGCGCGCGGGTGATCCAGTTGCCTTCCGGCAATTGGCCGACGATCTCTGAATGCGCGTGCTGGCCGATCTGGCGGATCAGCGTCTTGCGATAGCCTTCGGGCATCCATTCCTTGGGCTCGATCTTCTCGCCCCGGTCGATGCGCTCCTGAAAGGCGATTTCCTCGGGCGACATCTCATCGCGCGATTTCTGGCCTTCGGATGTGACAAGCTGTGCATACATGGCAGTTCCCTTCCTCAGACGCGTTCGATGATGATGGCGATGCCCTGCCCCACGCCGATACACATGGCGCAAAGCGCATAGCGCCCGCCGCTGCGGTGAAGCTGATACATCGCGGTGGTGACCAGACGCGCGCCCGACATGCCAAGCGGATGGCCAAGCGCGATGGCGCCCCCGTTGGGGTTCACATGCGCCGCGTCATCGGGCAACCCAAGTTCGCGCATCGAGGCAAGCGCCTGGCTTGCGAAAGCCTCGTTCAGTTCGATCACGTCCATCTGGTCAATGCTCAGCCCTGCGCGCGCCAGCACCTTTTTGGCCGCGGGGGCCGGACCGATGCCCATGATGCGCGGCGCGACCCCGGCGGCGGACATGGCGATGATGCGCGCCTTCGGCGTCAGCCCGTGCCTTTCCGCCGCTTCCCGGCTGGCGATCAGCAGCGCGCATGCCCCGTCATTCACGCCCGAGGCATTGCCGGCCGTCACCGTCTTGTCCGGCCCGTTCACGCCCTTCAGCGCGGCCAGCTTTTCCGCCGTGGTGCCGGGGCGGGGGTGTTCGTCCTGCGTGACCGTGACCGGATCGCCCTTGCGCTGAGGAATGATGACGGGCGTGATTTCATCGGCGAAAAGCCCCGCTTTCTCTGCCGCTTCCCACCGCGCTTGCGAGCGGGCGGCGAAAGCGTCCTGATCCTCGCGGCTGACGGCGAAATCCTCGGCCACGTTATCGGCGGTCTGCGGCATGGAATCGATGCCATATTGCGCCTTCATCTTCGGATTGACGAAGCGCCAGCCGATGGTGGTGTCATAAACCGCATTGGCGCGGCTGAAGGCAGTATCGGCCTTGGGCATGACGAAGGGCGCGCGGCTCATGGATTCGACGCCCCCCGCGATCATCAGATCGCAATCGCCCGCGCGGATGGCGCGCGCGCTCATACCCACCGCATCCATGCCCGAGCCGCAAAGCCGGTTGATCGTCGTGCCCGGCAGATCGACCGGAAGCCCGGCCAGAAGCGCCGCCATGCGCCCGACATTGCGGTTATCCTCGCCCGCCTGATTGGCGCAGCCATAGATCAGGTCATCGACCTCGGCCCAGTTCACGCCCGGATTGCGCGCCATCAGCGCCGCCAGAGGAACCGCCGCCAGATCATCGGCGCGAACGCTGCTGAGCGCGCCGCCATAGCGCCCGATCGGTGTCCGGATCGCGTCACAGATAAAGGCTTCGGCCATGTCTCCCCCTTTTCATGGCTGCGGTCGGCACCCCTCCATAAGCTGACCGACCGTTCGGTTATTTATACGCGTTTTCGCCGCTCAGGCAAATGAAAACTTGTCGCAGGCGCGCAAGGCCCCGTTCGCGGGGCGCTGCCCCGCACCCCGAGGTATTTGGACACTGATGAGAGGGAAAGCCCCTGCTGCCCGGCAAGACTGTAGCATTATCTATGAGAGGATGGTGCGCCTAAAAGGAGCGGAATTGAACGCTCTTTTCGAGGTGCTGCAAGAATGGGAAACCCATCTCGCCCATACCGATCTTAAAGATCAGCGGTGCGAAGATGACACATTCGCGCCGTGAATTCAATATCTTATCAAAGTCAAAGGCTTCCCCGCCGTTTTCGCTGCGGCTGACATTCGAGGAACGGACACGGCTAGAACGGGATGCGGCAGGGATGTCGCTGGGGGCTTATATCCGCTCAAAGCTGTTCGGGGATGATGTGCCGCCGCGCCGGACGCGGGGTAAGTTTCCAGTGAAGGATCAGGCGGCGCTGGCGAAGGTGCTGGCCGCTCTGGGCGCATCAAAG
This sequence comes from Paracoccus sp. (in: a-proteobacteria), assembly GCA_030538515.1. GTDB lineage: Bacteria > Pseudomonadota > Alphaproteobacteria > Rhodobacterales > Rhodobacteraceae > Paracoccus. Next base: position 278 of record JAUNTV010000028.1, on the reverse strand, counting down.
CTCTCGCAGAACCTTAACCAGCTTGCCCGCGCCGTGAACATTGGCGCTCTGCCCGTCACGCCGGAAACCGATACCGAACTGCGCGAAGCCTGCCGCGCGGTGAAGGACATGCGCGATGAGCTTTTGCGGGCGCTCGGCAAGATGCCGGGGGCTGCGCCATGATTCTCAAGGCTTCGGAACGCAAGAACGCCGCCGAACTGGCTCGGCATCTGATGAACGCCCGCGACAACGACCATGTGGAGTTGCACGAGATTCGCGGCTTCCTCTCGGATGATCTG
>JAUNTV010000408.1 GCA_030538515.1 Paracoccus sp. (in: a-proteobacteria) | reverse complement strand
CGTTCCGGAAATCATCGTGAATCGCCGGAATCATGACAAGATCACCGCAAAGGTGTCGGGCATCTCGCCCACAGTAATACCCTGAACACTCTGGGCAGGATGGATATCAAGGCTTTTCATCATCTATTCCTCTTCAAAAATGAATGCGACTGTCCGCCTGCGCGCGACGCGCTGGGGTGCGGCGGAGTATTAATCGTCTTGCTCGTCTTATCGTGCTTACGGGGTTTTTAGTGGGTGAGGTTTGGATATGGCGCGCGCTTTATGCCGCCATGCAGTGGTTTACGCCTGCTTCAGCCATCAACAGGGATATTGGGCGAAATGAAAAATTCGAAAACCATTTCAGGACAAATTTTATATTTTCCCGGCATAAAACGCATCCTGAGAAAATCGTTGACCTCCGGAAGCTCCGGCGAGAGGCCCATTCTGACAAAAGCGCCCCTCGCTGACCCTTCTGACAAGCAGATGTCCGGGGCAGCCACAGCACTCGCAGGTCTGAATGCTGAGCCGTTCGGCGGTGTTGATCATCTCGCGCGCCGCGACATTCGCGCCGCCTGCGTAAAAACGTAATCCACCGAACTTTTCCTTGACCTGCAAGACCTCGAAGTTGTGCAGGCCTTCTCGGTCGATCACCCCGGTAAGGTCGCGACAAAGCTGATCGAGCTGAGGAAACCACCCATCACCTACAACCAGCCCCCAAGACATCATGGACTTTTTTTCGGGTCGAGACTGACATGGCGAAAGACTTTAGGGTGCCGCTGCATGAAGCGACGATCACGCTCTGAAACTTCTGGCATAATATCACCATGGCTATTGTTTGAGGGTGGTGGCGTGGCATGCGTGCCGGGCTGCCCAACAAGGCTTCGAGAATGCCGGTTTTTATATGATCTCCCAATCTGTTTCGTTGCCATCTGAACTGGGGTTAGCTGTGCCATAACGGGCTTTATCCTGCACCTCAGGATCGATTTGGGATGGGTCGGCGGTTTCGATGGAGCCGGGCGGAGGCTGGAGAATGCTGCCCATTCCATCCCAAGCCTTTTCAAGCTCCGGCTGGTTCGGCCGAAAATGAAAACCGCTCATTAACCGTTCTTCTTCGAATCTGATGCGCTCCTCGGACCAATCGGTGATTGAGATGTCGGCTCGAGCCATCGCTTGTGCATTACGCTGTTCAATTGAGCGAATCGCCTCGAATACGATCTCCTCCGAAAAGTGTTGGTCTGTTTTGCGGCTCGCGCGCAGTTCGCGGGCTGCTGCGACGAGCGTCTGGGCGGAGCAGCCCTCGAAGCGATCGAATACGGCAGGTATGTTCTGCCAGTCGCCATCGAGTTCTACCTCGATTGCGCCGACATCGTCCTCGAGCCAGCGCAGATTGACTTCGCGCTTCCGTGAGCGAAGAAACCACTGCGCCAGCACATCGGAATGGTAGCGCACGTTGAGGACGGTAATTCCTTCGCGAGTCACCTTGCGGGTCAGCTTCTGTCCGAAAATGGCGCGCTGGGTTCGTAGATCCGGTGGAGGACTCACGAATTTCGTCTGCGTGAGGCGATGCCAGCATTGCACGGGGGTTTCGCCTCCCAGCCCAGCATGAGGGGTGTTATGGTAGACGTCCACAACCCACCGGACCAGCGCATGGCTGAGGTCTTCAACCGTCAGCGCCGCGACCTCTTGGGAGGGATAATGTCCACGCTCGATCATGTCCGAGAATGTCCGTCCGGTCAGTCTGGGCAGAAGGTTTGTTCCGAAAGTCCTGAACACCCGTTCGATCGATCCGCGCAACTGCGGCATTCCGCTGATCGCGCGTTCGCTGGTGATACCCAAGTCATGAACGGCCGACAGGAAATCTGCGGCGATGAATGCGCTGCCTCCATCGGTAACCAGATGTTCGGGGACGCCATGCATGCTCCATGGTGTCGCAGCACTGACTGCATCCGCCCAGCAACCTTTGTCCTGCGTGATCATGCGCAGGGTTGAGCGGGCCGCCGAAGCCGTGGTCCCGCGGGTGAGGCGCATGCCGAGAATGCATTTCGTGGTGACGCACATCGCCACACAGAGCCACCAGCGATCCTTCGAGCCATCAAGGCCCTGCCAGACGAGATCCTCCTGTTGGAGAAGCGGCAGGAGACCGGAGGAGGCGAGCAACGTCATCAGATCGATCCGCCACTCGTCCATCTCAACGCGCTCCAAGGGGCGGGTCAGGCTGCTGGTGATCCCTTGGCCAACAGGCGCATGCT
>JAUNTV010000407.1 GCA_030538515.1 Paracoccus sp. (in: a-proteobacteria) | reverse complement strand
GATAGGCGCTGAACTGCCTGATGCCCCAATCCGATTGGCTGGGATTGGCGATGGGGGCAAAGGCCGACAGGCTGCGATAGGTTTCGGGCATGGTCATGGCGATGGTCAGCGCGCCATGCCCGCCCATGGAATGCCCGGTGATACCCTGCGCATCCGCGCGCAGCGGGAAGGCATCGAACACGGCTTCGGGCAGGTCGCGGGTGATGTAATCCCACATGCGGAAATGCGGTGCCCATGGCTTTTCGGTGGCATTGACGTAAAAGCCCGCGCCCTGCCCCAGATCATAGGCATCGTCATCGGCCACGCCCTCGCCACGTGGCGAGGTGTCGGGGAAAATCAGCGCGATACCCTCATGCGCGGCATGCGCCTGCGCGCCGGCCTTGGTCATCGCGTTCTCATGCGTGCAGGTCAGCCCCGACAGATACCACAGCACCGGCACCGGCCCCTTTTCGGCAGCGGGTGGCAGATAGACGGCAAAGGTCATCGCCGTGCCCGTCGCCGCCGAGGCGTGGCGGTAGACCCCCTGCATCCCCCCGAAGCTGCGGTTTTCGCTGATGGTTTCAAGGCTCATGTCCGGCCCCCCCGGTCAGATCGGCGAACATCACCAGGGCATCGACATAGCCAAGCCGGGGATGATCGAATGCGCCGGGCAGGCGGCCGACCACCTGAAACCCGGCCTTTTGCCAGCTATGGACGGCATCGGCATTGCTGGCCACGACGAAATTGAACTGCATGGCGCGGAAGCCCTGCGCGCGCGCCCAGTCCTTGGCATGGGTCACGAGCGCGCCCGCCACGCCCTGCCCGCGCGCATTCACCGCCGTCGCGAAGCTGGCATTGGCGACATGGGATGCGCCGCCGGGGCGGTTCGGCCCGATATGGCTGGTGCCAAGGATCACGCCGTCGCGTTCCGCCACGAAAGCGGTGAAAGGGGGCGCGAACCAGTCGGCGATGGCGTCGGCTTCGGTGATGTCGCGGGGGATGCAATAGGTCTCGCCCGCGCGGTAGACCGGCTTCAGGATATCCCAGATCGCGGCGTGATCGCCCGCCCCCGCTTCGCGGATCGCCAGGGGGGGGCGGGCAGCCGGGGCCGCGGTCAATAGACCACCACCGAGCGGATGGATTCACCCCTGTGCATCAGATCGAAGCCTTCGTTGATCTGATCGAGCGTCAGGATATGGGTGATCATCGGGTCGATCTCGATCTTGCCATCCATATACCAGTCGACGATGCGCGGCACATCGGTCCGCCCGCGCGCGCCCCCGAAAGCCGAGCCTTTCCAGACCCTTCCGGTTACAAGCTGGAAAGGCCGGGTGCTGATTTCCGCGCCTGCGGGCGCCACGCCGATCACGACCGAGACGCCCCAGCCGCGATGGGTGCATTCCAGCGCATCGCGCATCACCTTCACATTGCCGGTGCAATCGAAGCTGTAATCCGCGCCGCCGATCTGGTCAAAGGGCGTTCTGGTCAGTTCGATGATTTCCTGCACCACGTTGTCAGTGTTCTTCGGGTTGATGAAATGGGTCATGCCGAAACGTTCGGCCATGGGCTTCTTGTCATCGTTCAGATCGACGCCGATGATCATGTCCGCCCCGGCCAGTTTCAGGCCCTGAATGACGTTCAGCCCGATGCCGCCAAGCCCGAACACCACGGCCTTCGCGCCGATTTCCACCTTGGCGGTATTGATGACCGCCCCGATCCCCGTGGTCACGCCGCAGCCGATATAGCAGATCTTGTCGAAGGGCGCGTCCTGGCGCACCCTGGCCAGGGCGATCTCGGGCAGGACGGTATGCTGCGCGAAGGTCGAACACCCCATGTAATGGTGGATCGGCGTGCCATCGAGCATGGAAAACCGCGTCGTGCCATCGGGCATCAGCCCCTGGCCCTGCGTGGCGCGGATCGCGGTGCAAAGGTTGGTCTTGCCCGACAGGCAGGACGCGCATTGCCGGCATTCGGGCGTATAAAGCGGGATGACGTGATCGCCGGGCCTGAGGCTGGTCACGCCCTCGCCCACCTCGATGACCACGCCCGCGCCCTCATGGCCCAGAATGCAGGGAAAAAGCCCCTCGGGGTCGGCGCCCGACAGCGTGAATTCATCGGTGTGGCAAATGCCGGTGGCCTTGATCTCGACCAGAACCTCGCCGGCTTTCGGGCCGTCAAGATTGACCTCCATCACCTCAAGGGGCTGACCGGGTGCAAGGGCGACTGCGGCGCGGGTTCTCATGCGTGTTTCCTTTTGTTCAGG
>JAUNTV010000027.1 GCA_030538515.1 Paracoccus sp. (in: a-proteobacteria) | reverse complement strand
TCACGTCATTGACCATCGAGCCGTTGGCGTTCTCGATGACGGTATTGGCCTCGATCACGATATTGTCCCGCAGGCCCAGGGCCGAACTGACCGCGCCCGGTGCCAGATCCAGCGTGACCGACTGGCGCGAGCCGCCGAAATTCAGCGTATCCACCCCGTCGTGATCAACGATGGTCATCGTCACCGGCGCGCTCAGCCGCCCGCTTTGCAGTTCGCGCCCGATCACCCCCATGATGCCCGTCGCATTGGTCGCCCAAAGATAAACCTGATTGCCCGCCCCGATCGGGGTCGCGGGCACGCCGTAAAGCATCTCGACCGCGCGGATATCGGCGGCCATCGGCGTCAGCACATAAGCGAAGGAGGCATTGGTATTGGGGTTCTCGTCCTGCGGGAAATAGGACATCACGGTCATCTGCCAGCTGTCATCGGCGAAACGCGCATCCGTCGCGAAGCTGCCCGTGCCATTATACGGCCCCGAATGGCCAAGCCCAAGGGCATGGCCGATCTCGTGAAGCCATGACTGATAGGTATAGCTGCCGAAATGCGACCCGTAGGCCGCGGTGAAATCCGGCCCGACATGGACCAGAGGAAGCCCGCCCCGGTCTTCCCAGCTGGTCGCGGCACCCCGTATCCTGTCGCTGAACAGGATATCGGCACGCGCGGAAGTCGAGAGGGTGAAGGTGAAACCCAGATTCTCCCACGCCTGAAGTGCCAGCTTGACCAGGGCCTGATTGCCCGCGTTCAGCCCGGTGATATTGACCGTCACATCGCGCGACAGCACCGGCGCGCTGTAGCCCCCCCTGCCCGACCAGAAGCCATCGGCAAGGTAGCTGGCGATTCTTTCCACGGAATTGGGGTTCATGACGGCCTGCCCGGGTTGGTTCTGGGGGTTTTCTCGATCCATTGCCGCAAATGCCTGAAAAACACCAGCCTCATTATGCCCGGTTTTCCTTGCAACCCCGCCGCGCGCGGGCCATGTCAGGGCAGCAATCGGATTATTGGGGATGGATGATGCAGAAGATCGACCTGCCCGAGCGGCCCGGCTGGCGCGAGCGCGCGCAGGAACTGGGCTTCACCTTCGCCGACATGGGGGGTGAACCCTATTGGGATGAAAGCTCGGCCTATCGTTTCACGCTGGAAGAAGTGGAAAGCCGGATCGAGGACCCCTCGACCGAGATCCACGCCATGACCCGCGATGCCGTTGCCAAGGCCCTTGCCAGCGACGAATGGCTGACGCGGATGGATATCCCGCCCGAACAATGGGATTTCATCGCCGACAGCTGGAAGGCGAATGAGCCGGAACTTTATGGCCGCCTTGATCTGGCCTATGACGGGCACGGCCCCGCCAGGCTTCTGGAATATAACGCCGATACGCCGACCTCGCTTTACGAAAGCGCGTCCTTTCAATGGCTCTGGCTGGAAGAGCAGCAGCGCCTTGGCGTGCTGTCGCCCGATACCGACCAGTTCAACGCCATCCACGAGGCCCTGGTGACCCGCTGGGGCGAAATCGCCGCCCCCGGCACCGATGTCCATTTTGCCGCCGATGTCGACAACCCCGAGGATTACGCCACCGTCGAAGCCCTTGCCTATGCCGCGCGAGAGGCCGATCTGGGCGCGCATCTGACCGCGCTTTCGGGCATCGGCCTCAGCGATGAGGGGCAGTTCACCGATGATCAGGACCGGGTGATCGGCACGCTTTTCAAGCTTTACCCGTGGGAAGACATGCTGCGCGACGATTTCGCGCAATATCTGGCCACCGCCGGCACGCGCTTCATCGAACCGCCATGGAAGGCGGTGGTGTCCAACAAGGCGCTGCTGCCGCTTCTGTGGCAGATGTTCCCCGGCCATCCCAACCTGCTGCCCGCCTTTTTCGAAACCGATATCGCCGAGGCCCTGAAAGGCGGTGCCCCCGCCCCGCGCGTGGCCCGCGCCTTCGAGGCGGCGATGGATCAGCTTCGCGCGGGCCATGTCTCCAAGCCGATCTTCTCGCGCGAGGGGGCGGGCGTGATCATCCGTCAGGCCGGGATGGAACTTGAGCGCGCGCCCGATGACAGCTATGACCACCATACCCGTATCGTTCAGGCGCTTGCGACCCTGCCGGAGTTCGGCGGCTTCTACCCGGTCATCGGCGCCTGGATCGTGGGTGAAAGCTGCGTCGGCATGGGCATCCGCGAGGATGCCTCGCGCATTACGCATAACCTGTCGCGCTTCAAGCCGCATTATATCGAGGGCTGATCATGACCAAATCGATTGCAACCACCCCGCGCCCGCGCAAACGCTCGCGCCATGTCGCGCTGTTTCTGGCCGGCACCGCCGTTCTGGCGCTGGCAGCCTGCGAGGAGGAAAAAACCGACGCCGCCGCCTTCCCCGATGTGGAAAGCTGTGTGGCCGAGGCGCAGCGCGGATCGCTGTTCTTCACCGAACAGGACTGCCACACCCAATTCGCCCAGGCACAGCAGGATTATCAGGAAACCGCGCCGCGCTATGCCTCGCGCGAGCTGTGCGAACAGGAACATGGCGCAGGCAATTGCGGCACCGACCAAAGCGCGCAATCAGGCGGCGGCATGGGTTCGGTCTTCATGCCGCTTCTGATGGGCTATATGATCGGCTCGATGCTTGGCGGCGCGCGCGGCGTGCAGTCCCAGCCGATGGTGCGCAATGCGCAGGGCGGCTTCTCGAACCCGGCGGGCACGCAAAGCTTCGCCAGCAATCGCGGCACCGGAAAGGTCGCGGGTTCCGCCTTCACCAAGGGGCCGGTGACAGCAGGCCGCCCGCCGATGACGGCCGCGCAGGTCGCGCAAAGGGGCGGCTTCGGTGCATCCTCGACGGCGCGCGGCGGGTCGTCCTCGTCGCGCAGCGGCGGATGAGAAAGGCGATGATCCGGGGGCGGCGGCTCTGATATCCTGTTCTGCCGCCCTTACTCTTTCTCGTGGCCCTGCCCGCCCGCAGCCATCCGGCCAGGCACGGGCCGGCTGGCCCCCCGCAGCGCCGCTGATGCCACCCTGCTCCGCCGCCTTCACCTTTCTCATGGCGCTGCCAGCGATGCCCGCCCGCGCCCACCCGGCCCGGCTCAGACAGCCAACGACCCCGAGGTGCAGCTGATGTTCTACTTCGACGCCACCGCCCTGATAATCGGGATGATGCTGGCCATGGCCATGCTGGCGATGCTTGTCATCGCGCATCTGACCTGGCTGATCACGCTATGGGAAACGCGGCTTTCACTGCCCTTTCCCACGATGCGCGGGCGTCTGGCGCTGCTCGCTGCCGCGCTGACCCCGCTGATCGGCTTCTACGCCCTGCACCTGAGCGACCGCATCACCGGACGCGCCCCAGCCGGTCCGCCGGTCCAATGGTGGCGCTGGCTGCTGCCGGTCGCCTCTCTGGGGGTGCTGGCGCTTGCCAGCCTGCGCATCGAACTCCGCTACGTGTCCGAATACCGCAGCGTCGACAGCTTTCTGAAGACGTTGCGGATGCTCGGCCTCTATTGGCTTTTGTTCACTGCCATCGTGCATATGGCAGGCATGGTGTTCAACGCCACCCGGCGCGGGCCGCTGACATCGCGCAGCCAGTTGGCGGTTGCCTTGCTGCTGCTCGCCATAGCGCTGCCTTGAGCGCAAGGCCCCAAACGAAAAACGGCGCCCCGCAAGGAGCGCCGCTTTCCAGACGTCGTTAAGGACGGATCAGACCGCGCCCTTGATGAACGTCACGGCATCGCCGAAGGTCTGGATGGTTTCGGCGGCGTCATCGGGGATCTCGATGCCGAATTCTTCTTCGAACGCCATGACCAGTTCAACCGTGTCGAGGCTGTCCGCCCCCAGATCATCGATAAAGGACGCGGTTTCGACAACCTTGTCCTCATCCACGCCGAGATGCTCGACAACGATCTTCTTCACGCGATCAGCGATATCGCTCATGTTCTATCCTCATGTTCGCGGGCATGCGCCCAAGGTTTGCGGCCATGCCGCGACGCCGGGGTCTTACCCCCTTGGCCTCGTCACGGCATATAGCAGCGTGCGCAGGCCATGCAACCCCTTCATACCATCGCCATGCCGCCATTGACATGCAGCGTCGCCCCGGTGACATAGCCTGCCTCGGGGCTGGCCAGATAAAGCACGGCGGCCGCGATATCGCCGGGCGCGCCCATGGTCCCGGCGGGGATCTGGGTCAGGATCCTGCCCTTCTGTTCGTCATTCAGCTTGTCGGTCATGGCCGTGGCGATAAAGCCCGGTGCCACGCAATTGACGGTAATGCCGCGGCTGGCGACCTCGTAGGCCAGGCTTTTCGACAGCCCCACCAGACCGGCCTTGGCCGCAGCGTAATTCGCCTGGCCGGGATTGCCGGTGGTGCCCACGACCGAGGTGATATTCACGATCCGCCCCCAACGCGCCTTCATCATGCCGCGCAGGACCCCGCGCGCCAGCCGGAAGCTTGACGTCAGGTTCACATCGATCACCTGCGCCCATTCCGCGTCAGACATGCGCATGAACAGGTTATCGCGGGTGATTCCCGCATTATTGACCAGAATATCGACCCCGCCCATGGCCTCGGCGGCGGCTTTCGGCAGCGCCTCGACAGCGGCCATGTCGCCCAGATCGGCGGTCACGACATGGGCACGCGCGCCAAGCGTCCCGGCCAGTTCCGCCAGCGGCGCCTCGCGCGTGCCCGACAGCGCCACCGTGGCCCCCGCCGCATGCAGCGCCTGCGCGATGGCCCCGCCAATCCCGCCCGAGGCACCCGTCACAAGCGCGCGCTTCCCTGTCAGATCAAACATCTTTTTCGCCTTCTTCCTTGTCCAAATACTCCGGGCGGGGGGGCGGGGGCTGGCCCCGCCTTTGGCAGCGCCTAGCCCTTCAGCGCCGCGATATCAGCCGGAACCCCGATATTTCTTACCGCCGCATCCTTCGCGATGCGCCTGATCATCCCCGACAAAGCCTTGCCCGCGCCGATTTCCCAGAATTCGGTGACGCCCGCGCCCGACAGAAAGGCAACCGATTCCCGCCAGCGGACCGAACCCGTGACCTGTTCCACCAGAAGCTTGCGGATCGCGCCCGGCTCGCTGACCGGTTCGGCGCGCACATTGGCGACCAAGGGCACGGCAGGCGGCTGGATATCGACCGCCGCCAGCGCATCGGACATGGCGGCGGCGGCGGGCTGCATCAGCACCGAATGGAAGGGCGCGGAAACCGGCAGCATCAGCGCGCGCTTGGCACCGCGTGCGCGGGCGAGTTCCGCCGCGCGTTCCACCGCGCCCTTATGCCCCGAGATCACCACCTGCGCGGGGTCATTGTCATTGGCGGCCTGGCAGACCTCATCGCCCGCAGCCTCGCGCGCGATTTCATCGACGGCGGCGAAATCCAGCCCCAGAATCGCGGCCATCGCGCCCACGCCCACCGGCACCGCATCCTGCATCGCCTGCCCGCGCAGGCGCAAAAGCCGCGCCGTATCGGCAAGGCTGATCGCGCCCGCCGCGCAAAGCGCCGAATATTCGCCAAGCGAATGACCGGCGACGTAATCGGCATCGCAGGTCCCGAAGCCCTCGGCCTCCAGCGCGCGGAAGGCCGCCATCGAGGTCGCCATCAACGCGGGCTGCGCGTTGCGCGTCAGCGTCAGCTCATCCGCGTCACCTTCCCAGATCAGCGTTGAAAGATTTTCGCCAAGCGCCTCATCGACCTCGCGGAAGACATCCATGGCCAGCGGATAGGCCTCGGCCAGTTCGCGCCCCATCCCGATGGTCTGGGCACCCTGCCCCGGAAAAACGAATGCACGCATGATCCCGTTTCCTTTCAGCTTTTCACCGTCCTAACGCGGCACAAGGGGTGCCGCAATGTGAAAGGGGCGCGACACCTTGCGGCGCGCGCCCCCCGAAACAGGCCGGAAAACCGATCAGCCGACCAGTTCAAGACCCGAGAAGAAAAAGGCGATCTCGCGCGCGGCCGATTCCGGGCTGTCGGAACCATGGACCGAGTTTTCGCCCTTGGACAGCGCGAATTCCTTGCGGATGGTGCCCTCGGCGGCTTCTGCCGGGTCGGTCGCGCCCATCACTTCGCGGTTCTTCGCGATCGCGCCTTCACCTTCCAGCACCTGCACCACGACAGGTTCCGAGGCCATGTATTCCACCAGTTCGCCATAAAACGGGCGGGCGGAATGTTCGGCATAGAAGGCACCGGCCTGCGCGGGCGACAGGTGGATGCGCTTCGACGCAACCACGCGCAGGCCCGCATCCTCGAACTTGGCGACGATCTTGCCGGTCAGGTTGCGCTTGGTGGCATCGGGTTTGATGATCGAGAGCGTGCGCTCGGTAGCCATGAAAATACTCCGCAGAATAGGGCGCGGGCCGTTCCCGCGCGGGAATTTACGGGGCGGCTCGTATCACGGGGGGGCCATGTTGAAAAGCCGTCACTTCGGCGCGCCCGGCCATCAGAACAGGCGCTGCGTGGCATATGACATGAAGAACCCGTGGCCTGTGGCATTGATGCAGGTCAGCCCGCTGCGCTCCATCTTGCAAAGCATCTTGCCGGCGCGGAAGGTCTGGCCGTAAGGCAGGACCGGCGCATCGGGCGTGGCCCCCACATCGCCCACGCAGCCGCGCAGCGCCGCCCCCTCATCGCCCAGAAACAGCACGCCCCCCCAGTCAAGGTCGCAATCCTCGGGCGGATCGGTCCAGACCGGGCTGTATTTCGACAGATCGCAGCGAAGCTGATGCTCATCCATCGAAGGCCCCGGCCCATAGGCGATACAGCCGATATTGCCGCTCGGCGAGCGGAATTGCTTCGGCCCGTCCTGCGGCGCGCCGGAAAGCGGCAGGCTGCCTAACGCCAGCACCGCAAGCGCCAGAACCGGACGGCGGCAGCCCCGCGCGCTTACCTCAGGCAACATCTGCTGTATCGGCATTGTCTTGCCGCCCCATTCTCGCGGCCATGACACGGCTTACAACCGCATCGACCAGTTCGGGATAACCCATCCGAAGCCCGGCTGCCGTGATAGCCAGCCCGTCTGCCCCAAGACGCTTATTCGGCTTGCGCGTCATGCGCGCGATCCATGTCAGGCCGATAGCGGCTTCGGTTTCGGCGGGCACCTGAAGCACCAGAACATTTTGCCCGCTCATTGACCAGGTATAGGCGTCCTCGATCGCAAGCCACGGGATCGGGCGCGCTGCCACGCGCGGATCGTGCAATCCGTTGCGGTCCATGGTCAGCGCCATATTCCGCGCCAAAAGCCCGCGACGCGCCCAGGCAATCGTCGTCGCCCCGAAGAAAATCAGCCCGATCCAGCCGATCAGGATAAGCAAACCCGCCGGACCGCTGCCCAACCAGCCAAACGCCGCCACGCCCGAAAGCCCCGCCATCAACAGGCCAAGCAGCGAAAGCGTCAGGATCTGGGCAGGGGAAACGGGAACCACAAGCGGCTCGTCCAGAATGTTTGTCGTCATCGCGAAAACTCATCATTGAAAAATATGCCGTCAGTCTGGGCGATCATCGCGCAGGAAGCAATGCCCCTCAGGCGTCAGGATCGGCGGCATCTTCGAGTTCGGCGCCAAGCCCGCGCTCCTGCGCATGACGCGCCATCAGGTCGTAATCGGCGATGCTTTCATGCAGGGGCCGCGAATTCTGCCGGAAATAGCTGCTGCTGAGCGCGCCCGCATCCCCCCCCTCGACCGAGATGAACTCCAGCACGCGGCCCAGCTTTTCGGGGTCATTCAGATCGCGATAGTCAATGGCCATGTTGCGACGCGGCTTTTGCGCCTTCAGATCGGCAAAGCGCGCCCGCAACAGCCGGTCAAGCTTGATGGTCTGGTCGAAACGCACCGGATCGAAGCGGATGATCGCATCATCATCGGGCGCGGCACCGGGCGTTGTCTTGGTGTAGATGCCGGTCTCGATGGCGCGTTGCAGCGACAGGTATTTGCGAATCGGATTGCGGAACAGGAAGATCTTCTGCCAATGCCGCGAGCGCAGCGTATGGCCGCCGATCTGCGCCTGCTGGATGCGGGGCAGGAATTCCTTGAAGCCGAAGACGGGATCGTCGCAATGCGCCATCAGAAGCGCCAGATAGCCAAGCGGGTCGGCATCGCGCAGCGCCATATCGCCGCGCGCCAGGCCGACCTGCTGGCGCAGCCATGGCGGCAACTCCACGGCGTTGGATTTGTAAAGCTCGCCCAGGCAGGTGACGCCCGGCGCGCTGCCCAGAAGCGAGGCCAGATGATAGGACCCGCTGCGCGGCAGCGTCACGATCATGAAGCGCGCGCGGTGCCGGGTCTTTCCAAAATCGATCTTGACGGTCTCGGTCATCCGGAAGGCGGTCTTTCGGCAGGGGTCGCCCCCTGATAAGGGCCAAGGCCCATTGACGCAATCGCCTTGCTGCGCCATGGCAGGCCCATGCTGCGTATCGATGACATCACCTATTCCATCGCGGGCCGCCCGCTGTTCGAAGCCGCCTCGGCCCGGATACCGGCGGGCCACAAGGTCGGGCTGGTCGGCCCCAATGGCGCGGGCAAGACGACGCTGTTCCGGCTGATCCGGGGGGAACTCTCGCTGGATGGCGGCGCGATCAGCCTGCCCGCCCGTGCCCGCATCGGCGGCGTGGCGCAGGAAGCGCCGGCGACGGCGCGCAGCGTGCTGGATACGGTGCTGGATGCCGATCAGGAACGCGCCGCGCTGATGGCCGAATCCGATCGCGCCACCGATCCCGCCCGCATCGCCGAGATCCAGACCCGGCTGGCCGATATCGACGCCTGGTCGGCCGAGGCCCGCGCCGCCACCATCCTGAAAGGGCTTGGCTTTTCGGATGCCGATCAGCAGCGGCCAAGCGCGGATTTCTCGGGCGGGTGGCGGATGCGCATCGCGCTGGCGGGCGTGCTTTTCGCGCAGCCCGACCTGCTGCTTCTGGACGAGCCGACGAACTATCTGGACCTCGAAGGCGCGCTCTGGCTGGAAAGCTATCTGGCGCGCTACCCCTATACGGTGATCGTCATCAGCCATGATCGCGGGCTTCTGAACCGCGCCGTGACCCATATCCTGCATCTCGAAGACCGCGATCTGGTGCTTTATACCGGCAATTACGACACTTTCGCGCGCACCCGCGCCGAGCGCCGCGCCGTGCAGGCAGCACAGGCCAAGAAGCAGGATGCGCGCCGCGCCCATCTGCAAAGCTTCGTGGACCGCTTCCGCGCCAAGGCCAGCAAGGCCAAGCAGGCGCAGGCCCGCATCAAGATGATCGAGAAGATGGAGCCGATCACCGCGCCCGAGGAAGCGAAGTTCCACCGCTTCACCTTCCCCGCGCCCGAACAGCTTTCCCCCCCGATCATCGCCATGGAGGGCGTCAGCATCGGCTACGGGGACCGCGCGGTGCTGCGCAATCTGGATCTGCGCATCGATCAGGACGACCGCATCGCCCTTCTGGGGCGCAACGGCCAGGGCAAATCCACGCTGTCGAAGCTGCTGGCCGACCGGCTGGATGTGATGGCGGGCCGGATCACGCGCTCGGGCAAGCTGCGCGTGGGCTATTTCGCGCAGCATCAGGTCGATGAACTGACGCTGGAAGATACGCCCCTTGACCATATCCGCCGCCTGCGCCCCGATGAGGCCCCTTCCCGCCTGCGCGCCAGACTGGCCGGTTTCGGACTGACCGAGGCACAGGCCGAAACCCCTGTGGCCGCGCTGTCGGGCGGGCAGAAGGCGCGGCTTTCACTGCTGATCGCCACCATCGACGCGCCGCATCTGCTGGTGCTCGACGAACCCACGAACCATCTGGATATCGAAAGCCGCGAGGCCCTGACCGAGGCGCTGAACGATTATACCGGCGCGGTGGTTCTGGTCAGCCATGACATGCATCTTCTGTCGCTGGTGGCCGACCGGCTCTGGCTGGTCGATCAGGGCGGGGTGACGCCCTGGCAGGGCGATCTCGACGATTACCGCGCCATGCTGCTGACCGCGCCCGAGGAACGCGCCCGCCCGCCCGAACCCGTGAAACCCGCGCCGAAACGCGCCAGCCGCGATGAGATTCTGGACCTGCGCGCCGAGGCCCGCCGGGCCGAGGATCGCGTCACCAAACTGACCGACATGCTGGACAAGCTCGCCCTCAAGATGGCCGACCCCGCCCTTTACGACGACCCCGCCGAGGTCGAGAAATGGGGCCGCAAACATGCCGAGGCCTCGGATGCGATGATCCGCGCCGAAGCTCTCTGGATCGCGGCGATGGAACGGCTCGAACGCGCCGAAAGCCCCTGAAACCCGTCCGGGCGGGCGGGGGCGGCGGGGCACAGGGCTGTGGCCCCCGCGTCACGCGCGCGAAATCCGCGAAAAATGCCATGCATGCAAAACTTGATTTTCGCGCGCTCAATTGGCATGGCTTGGGTTCACGATCACGCCACGCCTATCTCATCTCAGGAACTGCCCATGAAAATCGTCCTGCCGCTGCTCGCCGCCCTGACAAGCGCATCGCCCGTCATGGCGCAGGGTCTTGGTCAAAGCGTCTCGGTCGATATCGGCCTTGGCGCGGGCGTGCGCCCGTCCTATCCCGGCTCGGATGAAACCAAGGTCGTGCCGTGGCTGATCCTGCGCAATTTCAAGAACGGCTCGGGCGGCACGCAGGAAGCGCAAGGCTTCTCTTTCGGCCCCAGCTTCAACCTGATCGATCGCCGCGAGGCTGGCGATCATGACCGCCTCAACGGCATGGATGACATCAGCCGCGCCTATGAAGGCGGGTTGCGCCTGGGCTATACCCATGGGCCCGCGACCGCCTATGCCACCATGCGCAAGGGATTCGGCGGCCATCACGGCGTCACCGGTGAGGTGGGGGCGAAATACCGCATCGACGCAACCGATCGCTTCACCTTCTGGGCGGGGCTGGAAGCCGGCTATGGCAACGACCGGTTCAACGACACCTATTTCGGCGTCACCGCCGATGAGGCCGCGCGCACGGATTATGCCGCCTTCGCCCCCGGCAGCGGTTTCAACAGCGCCGCAGCCACACTGGAAGGCCGCTTCAGCCTGACCGACAACACCGCCCTTCTGGGCCAGTTGCGCCTTGGCCGCATCATCGGCGACGCCGCCGACAGCCCCGTCGTGGCGGATAAATCGCAAAACTCCGTCCGGCTCGGCATCGTGCGCACGCTGACCTTCGGCTTCTGAGACCCGGCCCCCTCACCCAGGACGCCCGGCCCCTTGCCCCGGAACCTGCCGGAACCGGACTTCCCTCTCATCAGTGCGACAAATACCTCGGGGGTCCGGGGGCTGGCCCCCGGTTCCGCCCCCGCATCACCCTGATACGGCGCGCAAAAGCCGCTGCCGGGCCGGCGGGATGCTGGCGATCTCCAGCCCGGTAAAGACATGCAGCGTGCCCAGCTGGTCATCGACCACGGCATGATCGCTGACCCAGCCACCCATGACCAGATAGCTGCGCAGCAGGGGCGGCAAGCCGGCCTGCGCGCGCCTTGGGTCCGGTGTCATCCGCCGCAGCAAGGCCGCGAAACGAAAAACACGCGGCGCCTTGACGCGCGGCAGCCAGCGCCGCGGCGCAAGATGGCGCTCTTTCAGAAGCGCGAAAGCATCCGCATAGCTCTGCGTCTCGGTGCCCATGAAGGACGAGCAGCCAAACAGCAACTTCACCTGACAGGTATCGACCAGCCCCGTCATCGCCCCCCAGGCGAGGCGCAGGATATCGGGATCACCATGTTCGGGATGGATGCAGAAGCGCCCCATTTCGATCATCGGGCCGGAAAAATCACGCAGCCGGCCAAGGTCGTAATGGCGCGCGGCATAGCTGCGTTCGATCTCGGCACCATCGGTCAGCAGCATGAAGCGGAAGGTGGCCAGCAATTGCCCGCTTTTGCGATCCTCGATCAGCACATGGCGGCAGGCGGCGTCGAATTCATCGGCATCGCGCGCCGAATCGTCGCCCCCCGCACCGCGCTTGCCGATAAAGGCCAGCCAGCGCAGCCGCTGCGCGGCCGAGAGATCTTCAGCAGTTTCCGCCAGCCGGGCGCGGTATCGGCCTTTCTCCAGCAACATTCCCTCACCCCGGTGCCGTGATCTTGTCACCTGATGGCATATTCCTATCTTGTAACCGCCGTGCAACAGGAGAATCTCATGCCCAGGGTCCAGAAAACCGATGCCGAATGGCGCGCGCAACTCAGCGATGAGGAATATTTCGTCACGCGCCAGGCCGGGACCGAACGCCCCTTCTCTCATGCCGGTTTCCCCAAGGATCGGGGCTATTTCGCCTGTATCTGCTGCGATGCCCCGCTGTTCGAACAGGATGCGAAATTCGAAAGCCATTGCGGCTGGCCCAGCTTCTCGGCACCGGGCGGCGCCATCGACGAGCATGTCGATCAGAGCCATGGCATGACCCGGACAGAAGTGCGCTGTCATGATTGCGACGCACATCTGGGCCATGTCTTCCCCGATGGCCCGCCACCGACAGGGCTGCGCTATTGCATCAACGGGGTGGCGATCAAATTCATCCCTGCCGGGGCGTGATCACGCGCCGCCATGCCGGACCGGGGGCCCGCCCCCGGACCCCCGAGGTATTTGTCACACTGATGAAAGAGGCACCCGAAAGGAATCGGGGGGTGTTCAGTCGATGATGCCGGCCGGGTTGAAATTGCCGATATTGCCGAGGATCTGCCGAATCAGTCCGACCGAGGTCACATTCGAATCGGTCACGCGGCGCGACAGCACGACGACGCGACCCTGTTCCATGCCGAACCTCTCGACATTCGAAACGGTGCCATTGGGGCTGAAGCTGATGGCGACGACCTGACGGTCGATCTCTCGCGGGCGCATGGCACCGTAATGCCGCCAGCGTGAGCCGACATAGAACCAGCTTGATCCCTGCAGGAGCCCTTGTGACGAAGGCCTGCCGATAAGGTTTTCCAGTTCGAACTGGCTGGTCTGGCCGATCTGGACAAGGGCCAGATCCTCCTCGGGCGGGACATAGCCGTGATGGCGATAGACCGGCGCGCAGCCGGTAACGAAAAGCGTCAGCGCAAAAACGAGGCTGCGGATCGGTAACATATCTGGTCTTTCCCGCCTGATGCGCGGCCCCGGTTGACGCCGCCCGAATGGCTTAGCAAACTCGGCTGGTTCGCTCAAGAAGTTCACGGTCCGACATTCGGACTCCATCTGGAAAGGCCCATGTCGGCAGGTAATCCCATCCCCCAACGGCTGCGCGTGGCGCATCTTTCGGCCAGCCGTCCGAATGAGTTCGATATCATGCCCGATGAGGCGGCGCGCGCGCGTCTGGCCCATGCGCTTGATCTCGACGCGCTGCCCGCCTTGCGTTTCACTGGCGCGATTCGGGCCTCGGGCGCGGATGAATGGGCCTTGTCGGGCAGGCTGGAGGCGCGGGTCGTGCAGCCCTGCGCGATCACGCTGGAGCCTGTCGAGACCGCGATCACCGAAGATGTCGCGCTGCTTTTTTCGCCCCATGTCACCCCCCCCGACGAGGAAGATGTCGAGATGGGCGATGAAACGACCGAGCCATTGGGCCAGTGGATCGAATTGGGCGATATCACGCTTGAGGCGCTGTCTCTGGCCCTGCCGACCCATCCGCTGGCGCCCGGTGCCGCGATGCCCGGAATCGCCGAGGCAGCGGAGGATGAGGGTGATCTGCGAAAACCCTTTGCGGGGCTGGCCGATCTCATGAAACGGGGCGGGCGTTAGGGGCCAGACTTGAACGGCGCCATGCCTGTGCGCGCCAGCTCATCGGCGCGTTCGTTCTCGGCATGGCCCGCATGGCCCTTGATCCATTTCCATTGCACGTCATGGCGCGCCTGCGCGGCATCAAGCCGTTGCCACAGATCGACATTCTTCACCGGCTTGCGATCGGCGGTTTTCCAGCCGTTGCGTTTCCAGCCATGGATCCAGCTTGTTACGCCATTTTTCACATAGGCCGAATCGGTCGTGATTGTGATCTTGCTGGCCCGTGTCAGCGCCTCCAGCGCCATGATCGCGGCCATCAACTCCATCCGGTTGTTGGTCGTGTCGGCCTCACCGCCGGAAAGCTCACGCTCCTTGGCGATGATGTCACCCTCCATGGCGCGCATCAACACGCCCCAGCCGCCGGGGCCGGGATTGCCGCTGCAAGCGCCATCGGTCCATGCGAAAAGCTCAGCCATCCAGCGCCACATATCCGGGCAGAGCCGCCATCCGGTCCAGCCAGCGGTTGATCGCCGCAAAGCGCGCCATGTCGAACCCGCCCAGATCACCCGCGCTATGGGTATAGCCGTAAAGACAGATATCCGCCAGGCTCAGCCCGTTTCCCACCAGAAAATCATGCCCGGACAGGCGGTTCTCCATCACCTGCAATGCAGCATGGCCACGCTCCAGCAAATCGGCCATCCGCTCGGGCGTGGCCAGATGGGCGCGATCGGGGTAATTGCGCAACCCGCCACGCACGGCGATCACGGGCTCGTGATTATACTGCTCCCAGAACATCCAGCCCAACATCTGCGCACGCACGACCGGATCAGCGGGAACCAGTCCCGTCCCCTCGCCCAGATAGAACAGGATCGCATTCGATTCCGCCAGAATCCGCCCGTCATCCAGATGCAGCGCCGGCACCTTCCCGAAGGGAAGCATACCGGCCGTTTTCGCATCCCGCACCGCGTCCGAGCCATTCTCGCAGTCGACCAGCTCGACGCGCCGCCCCAGAAGCGCCAGAAGCAGCCGCACCTTATAGGAATTGCCTGACGAGGGCATGGAGTAAAGCTTCATCTTCTGTCCTCAAATATCCTCGGGGGGTCCGGGGGGCGAAGCGCCCCCGGTTCAGCTGCGCAGCACGCGCGGCAGCTTGAATTCGACATTTTCCTGCGCGGTTTCGACCACCTCGACGCTGACGTCGAAACGCGCGCGGAAGGCATCGATCACCTCATTGATCAGCACCTCCGGGGCCGAGGCCCCCGCCGTGACGCCGACCCGCGAGACCCCCTCCATGGCGCGCCAGTCGATTTCAGCGGCGCGCATCACAAGCTGGCTATAGGCGCAGCCCGCCGCGCGCCCGACCTCGACCAGACGGCGCGAGTTGGACGAATTGGGCGCGCCGATCACCAGAAGCGCATCGATCTTCGGGGCCACTGCCTTGACCGCCGCCTGACGGTTGGTGGTGGCATAGCAGATATCTTCCTTGGCCGGGCCGATCAGCGCGGGAAACCGCGCCTGAAGGGCTGCGACGATGGCCGCGGTATCATCGACCGACAGCGTGGTCTGGGTGATATAGGCCAGGCGCGCGGGGTCGCGCGGCGTGATCGCCCCCACATCCGCGACGGTCTCGACCAGAAGCACCTCGCCCTCGGGCAATTGGCCCATGGTGCCCAGAACCTCGGGGTGGCCGGCATGGCCGATCATGACCATCTGCAGGCCCTCGGCATGGTGACGCTCGGCCTCGACATGGACTTTCGAGACCAGAGGGCAGGTCGCATCGACAAAGATCATCTCGCGGCGGCGCGCCTCGGCGGGAACGGATTTCGGCACGCCATGGGCGGAAAAGATGACCGGGCGGTCATCAGGGCATTCGTCCAGTTCCTCGACGAAAACGGCGCCCTTGTCACGCAGCGCATCCACGACGAATTTGTTATGCACGATCTCATGCCGGACATAGACCGGCGCGCCCCATTTCTGAAGCGCCATCTCGACGATCTTGATGGCGCGGTCCACGCCCGCGCAAAAGCCGCGCGGGGCGGCGAGATAAAGGGTCAGGGGGGGCTTGGCGTGATCCATGCCCAGCCCCTACCCCGCCGCAAAGGAAAAATCCAGTGGACCCGGAAGCCCGCCACCGGCGTTAGGCCGCAGAAACGCAGCAATGAAACGGAGATGCCAGATGAAGCCCTTTCTCGCCGCCCCCCTCGCCCTCATCATGGTCGCCGGCTGCGCCTGGGCCGAACCCTGGCCGCAGGGTGCCGCGCGCGCGGGTTATGAGCCGGCCTTCGCCGGACAGACCCGCGCCGGGGCCATGAACAGCGGCGTGACGCTGAGCGCCAGCGTGGTGCAGGACGGGCTTGAACACCCTTGGGCGCTGGCATTTCTGCCCGATGGCGGCGTGCTGGTCACCGAAAGGCCGGGACGGCTGCGCCATGTCAAGGATGGCCGCATGACCACGATCACGGGCATCCCCCCGGTCTCGGCCGGCGGTCAGGGCGGGCTTCTGGACGTGGCCGTCGCGCCGGATTTCGAGCGCTCGCGCGTGATCTTCCTGAGCTATGCCGAACCGCGAGAGGGCGGCAATGGCACCTCGGTCGCGCGCATGGTGCTGGCGCCCGACGCGGCTTCGGTCAGCGACGTCAGGGTGATCTTCCGCCAGAACCCGACCTACGGCGGGCAGCAGCATTTCGGCAGCCGCATCCTGCCCGATGCCGATGGCACGCTGTTCATCACCCTTGGCGATCGCTCGGATACCGCGATCCGCGAAACCACGCAGCGGCTGGACAATCATATCGGCAAGCTGGTGCGCATCAATGCCGATGGCACGGTCCCCGCCGACAATCCTTTCGCGGGCCAGCCCGGTGCCGCGCCCGAGATCTGGGCGCTCGGGCTGCGCAATGTGCAGGCGGCGGCAAAGGACGCGGGCGGGCGGCTCTGGACGGTCGAACACGGGCCTGCGGGCGGGGATGAACTGAACCTGATCGCGCCGGGCCGGAATTACGGCTGGCCGGTGATCTCTTACGGGGTGAATTACAACGGCTCGCCGGTGAATGCAGGGATCACGCAGCAGGAGGGGATGGAACAGCCCGTCTATTACTGGGACCCGGTGATCGCGCCCTCGGGGGCGGTCTTTTATGAAGGTGCCATGTTCCCCGAATTCCGGGGCGATCTGCTGATCGGCTCGCTCCGGCCCGGCGGGATCGTGCGGCTGGCGCTGGAAAACGACCGCGTGAGCGGCGAGGAACGCTTCGACCCCGGCAATGGCATCGGGCGCGTGCGCGACATCCAGGTTGCGGGCGATGGCGCGATCTGGATCGTCACCGATGCGGCATCAGGCGCGCTTTACCGGCTGACCCGGCAGGAATGAAGGCGCACCCATAGGCCATGCCGCATGATCCGCCCCGACGAAGGGCGGATCACCAGAACGCGCACCGGGGCGGCGAAGATCAGTCGCGGATCGGCGGGGGCTGGGT
>JAUNTV010000406.1 GCA_030538515.1 Paracoccus sp. (in: a-proteobacteria) | reverse complement strand
GGTCGCGCAACGATCAGGTGGCGACGGATTTCCGGCTTTGGGTGCGCGATCAATGTGATGCGGCAATCGAGGGGCTGCGCGCGCTGATCGGGGCCGCGCTGACACAGGCCGAGGCGGGGGCGAACTGGGTCATGCCGGGCTTCACGCATCTGCAAAGCGCGCAGCCGGTGACATGGGGGCATCACATGATGGCCTATGTCGAGATGTTCGGCCGCGATCTGTCGCGTTTCGAGGACGCGCGCCGGCGCATGAACGAATCCCCCCTTGGCGCGGCGGCTCTGGCGGGCACGGGCTATCCCATCGACCGGCAGGCGACGGCGCAGGCTTTGGGGTTCGACCGGCCGATGGCCAACAGCCTTGATGCGGTGAGCGACCGCGATTTCGCGCTGGAATTCCTGTCGGCGGCCAGCATCTGCGCGGTTCATCTGTCACGTCTGGCCGAGGAGCTGGTGATCTGGTCCTCGGCCCAGTTCCGCTTCGTGTCGATGTCGGACAAATGGTCCACCGGATCGTCGATCATGCCGCAGAAGCGCAACCCCGACGCGGCGGAACTGATCCGCGCCAAGATCGGGCGCATCCTTGGCGCGACGGTGGCGCTGTTCACGGTGATGAAGGGCCTGCCGCTCGCCTATTCCAAGGACATGCAGGAGGACAAGGAACAGGTCTTCGACGCCGCCGACAGCCTGATGCTGGCGCTGGCGGCGATGGCCGGAATGCTGTCCGACCTGACCGCCAACCGCACCAACCTGGAGGCCGCCGCCAGCGCGGGCTTTTCCACCGCCACCGATCTGGCCGACTGGCTGGTCCGAGAGGCTGGTCTGCCCTTCCGCGACGCCCATCACGCCACCGGCGCGCTTGTCGCTTTGGCGGAAAAGAAGGGCTGCGATCTCGCCGATCTGAGCCTTATCGAGATGCAATCGGTCAACCCCGCCATCAACCAATCGGTCTATTCGGTGCTGGGTGTGCATAATTCGGTCGCCTCGCGGCAAAGCTATGGCGGCACCGCGCCCGATCAGGTTCGCGCGCAAATCGCCCGCTGGAAAGGAATGCTATGAAATCCCTGCTGATCCCCATGATCCTTTTGCTGGCCGCCTGCGGTGTCGATGGCGCGCCCGAACGTCCCGAGCCGCCGCCCGGCGCGCATATCTCGGGCGAGGCGCGTATCGGTATCCGGGCGGATGGGCTTTGACCTGACGCCGCTAAGGGCCTGCTGGCTGGTGCTGGCGGTCACCGGCGCGGGCCTCGGCTGGCGCATGCAGGTGCCCGACGGGCCGGCGGCCACAGCCTTGGCCACGCTGGCCATCTGGTGCCTTGCCGAAACCACCGTGCGGCGTAACTGGCTGGCCTTTCTGATATTTCCCGCGATGGTGTTCGGCATTGGCTGCGCGCTGCCGCTTTATCTTTTCCTCCGCTCTCGCAGGATCGCCTGATGGATCACTTCAACTACAAGAACGGAGAGCTTCACGCCGAAGACGTGCCGCTTTCCCTGATCGCCGAGGAGGTCGGCACCCCCGCCTATGTCTATTCCTCGGCCACGCTGACGCGGCATTTCCGGGTGTTCCAGCAGGCGCTGGAATGGGCGCCCGATCATCTGATCTGCTATGCGGTGAAGGCGAATTCGAATATCGCGGTTCTCAAGCTTCTGGGCGATCTGGGGGCGGGGATGGATGTGGTCTCTATCGGTGAATATGCGCGGGCGCGGGCGGCGGGCGTGCCGGGGGGGCGCATCGTTTTCTCGGGTGTGGGCAAGACGCGGGACGAGATGCGTCTGGCGCTGGAAGGCGGCATCCGCCAGTTCAATGTCGAATCCGAACCCGAATTGCTGGCGCTGTCCGAGGTGGCGGCGGGCATGGGCGTGGATGCGCCGGTCGCGATCCGCGTGAACCCGGATGTGGATGCGAAAACCCATGAAAAGATCGCCACCGGGAAGTCGGAAAACAAGTTCGGCATTCCCATTGCCCGCGCGCGGGATGTCTACGCCCGGGCCGCCGCCCTGCCGGGGATAGATGTGGTGGGGATCGACATGCATATCGGCAGCCAGCTGACCGATCTGGAACCTTACCGCCAGGCCTATGCCAAGATGGCCGAACTGACCCGTGCGCTGCGCGCCGACGGCCATGATATCCGCCGGCTGGATATGGGCGGCGGGCTTGGCATCCCCTATCGGCGCGACAACAGCGCGCCGCCCCTGCCCATCGAATACGGCAGCGTCATCCGCGAGACCGTGGGCGATCTTGGCTGCGAGATCGAGATC
>JAUNTV010000405.1 GCA_030538515.1 Paracoccus sp. (in: a-proteobacteria) | reverse complement strand
TGCGCCATAGGCGGTGTTGCTTTCGTAACGCATACCCATGCGGGCGTCGCCCGTCACGGAGACTTCAGCGGCAGCGACGCCAGCGGTCATGACGAGCGCGGTGGTCGCAAACAGAGCCTTTTTCATGATGTTCCCTCTTGTCTCTCGGTTTTTATCCCCCAAAGACAGAAAGCTTGCCGTTGGGTATGGCTGATTATGTGGCCGGTTCGCCGGGGCAATGCAATTGAAAGGCCCGGAGGCTGACGGGATTGCCGCATTTGTGGTGCACATTGGTCACACCCTCTTGAGTGTGCCGTGATCGCCGGCTTCTGACGGGAAATGCTTGTCCGCGCCGCCCGATCCGCGCTAATGAGCGGCAAGGCCCGCCGCAGGGGCGTTCGTAATATAAGGACAGTGCCATGACCCGTTTCGCGTTCCGTGCCACCGCTGCTTTGGTGCTGGCCATGTCGGCGGCCTCCTGCGGGATGTTTGGCGGCGGCAATCAGCAGCAGCAGCAGACGACCCGCACGGCCGAACAGCGCCAGTCGACGATCTGGGATCTTTTCGGCAACCGCCAGGACGCCAACAAGAACGTGGCGGTGAACAAATATCTGTGGAACGCCAGCCTTGAGGTGCTGAACTTCCTGCCGATCCAGTCGATCGACCCGTTCACCGGGGTCATCGTCACCGGTTACGGCACGCCTCCGGGGGGCGGGCGCGCCTACCGCGCCACGATCCATATCACCGACCCCGCGCTTGATGCGCGCTCATTGAAGCTGTCGATGCAGAGTTCGGGCGGGGGGGCGGTTGCGCCGGGCACGGTTCAGGCGGTCGAAGACGCGATCCTGACGCGCGCGCGTCAGCTTCGCGTGGCCGACGGGCGGCTTTAAGCCCGCGCGCGCCGCTTCTGGACCAAGCGGCGCGCGGGCGCTAAACCCTCTGGGAAAACTCATGCCCGGAGCGAACATGTCCTATACCCCCGCCACCAGCGAACCGCATTGGCAAAAGGCCTGGGCCGATGCCGGCAGCTTCCATGCCATGCGGGACGAGCGGCCCAAATATTACATGCTGGAGATGTTCCCCTATCCCTCGGGGCGCATCCATATCGGGCATGTCCGCAACTATACACTTGGCGATGTGATCGCGCGTTACAAGCGCGCGCAGGGCTTTTCCGTGCTGCATCCGATGGGCTGGGACGCCTTCGGCATGCCCGCCGAAAACGCCGCCATGGAACAGGGCGGCCATCCGCGCGACTGGACCTATGCCAATATCGCCACCATGCGCACGCAGTTGAAGCCGCTTGGCCTGTCCATCGACTGGAGCCGCGAATTCGCCACCTGCGACGATGATTACGTCCATCAGCAGCAGGCGATGTTTCTGGACATGCTGGCCGCCGGGCTGATCACGCGCAAATCGGCGCAAGTCAACTGGGACCCGGTGGATATGACCGTGCTGGCCAATGAGCAGGTGATCGACGGCAAGGGCTGGCGATCCGGCGCGGTGGTCGAACGAAAGGAACTGACGCAGTGGTTCTTCCGCATCTCGGATTATGCCGATGACCTGCTGGACGGGCTGGAAGGGCTGACCGGCTGGCCCGAAAAGGTGCGCCTGATGCAGCAGAACTGGATCGGCAAGTCGCGCGGGCTGCAATTCCGGTTCGAGACGGTGGACCTGCCCGACTTCCCCCGGATCGAGGTCTATACCACCCGCCCCGACACGCTGATGGGGGCAAGCTTCGTGGCGATCAGCCCTGATCACCCGCTGGCGAAATCGCTGGCGGATCGCGCCGACGTGGCCGCCTTCATCGCTGAATGCAAGCGCATCGGCACGACCGAGGAAGCGATCGAAACCGCGCCGAAACTGGGCCTCGACACTGGCTTGAAGGTGCGTCATCCCCTTGACCCGGCGTGGGAATTGCCGATCTGGATCGCCAATTTCGTGCTGATGGACTACGGCACCGGCGCGATTTTCGGCAGCCCCGCCCATGACGAACGCGACCATGAATTCGCCACCAAATACGGGTTGCCGATTCGGGCGACATTCGGTGAAAAGGGGATGGATCAGGCCGCAGCCGATGCGCTTGTGGCCGGGGTGCCCTTCGTGCCCGCCAGGACCGAAACCGTAAGCTATGTGCGCGGCTTTGCGGGCGCGCCCGACCAGACCGGCGATGATGCCGTCACCGCCGCCATCGCCTTTGCCGAAACGCAGGGCTGGGGCGAGGGCGTGACCAAATACCGCCTGCGCGACTGGGGCATTTCGCGGCAACGTTACTGGGGCTGCCCGATCCC
>JAUNTV010000026.1 GCA_030538515.1 Paracoccus sp. (in: a-proteobacteria) | reverse complement strand
ACGCCGCGCCGCGCCATGGCGGCATAGCGCGGCTGGCGATGGGCAAGGGCGCGGGCATAGGTCCAGCGGATGAAATCGTCGGGGTCGACCTGATCTTCGCGAAGCCCCTTTTCCATGCGATAGGCCCGCCAGGCCACATCCAGAAATTCCGGCTGATAATACATGGGCTTGGGCGCGCGGTCGAAGCGGCGGACCAGTTCCTCGGTATGCGCGTCCGAGCCTCTGATCCAGACCAGAAGCAGATGTCGTTCAAGCACGCAAAGCACCGGATCGTCGGGGTCGCCCGGCTCCACCACCTCGCAGATGGAACCGCCGCTGTCGCAGACGAAATGCGGCAGGCGGTAGATCTCATCGGCGCGGCGGATGAAATAGGGCGTATCAAGCAGCGCCGCGACCTCGGCCACGCGGTGTTCGTTCTGGCGCTTGCAATAGGTGTCGAAGGCCAGCCCGCCGCGCGTCTCGCTGCCGGGCTTGCCCAGATAGGTCGAAAGCGGCGACAGGTTGTCGAAGGTGATATTGCTGCCGATATAGACCGAATCCGACAGCAACAATTCGCGCAGGAACGGGACCTTCATCGCCTCGCGCTTGAAATTGTCGGCGATCAGCTCGCCCATGTAGCGGGTGCCGATGCGGTAATCGATGCTGTAGTGAAACCAGTCGCCCGCGCCGCGCAGCATGTTCGACAGATGGGTCTTGCCCAGTCCCGACATGCCGAAAAGCAGCACACGCTTGCGGTTGCTGGTCAGCCAGTCCTGTCCCGAGGCGTAGATCATCACATTCCCTTTCCGATCCGCGCAATCTAGGCAGCCGGGCGGCCAAGGAAAAGCCCCGCTCCGAAGGGCGGGGCTTTGCCAGAGTTCACGCGTGCGGGCGGATCAGAAGGAATAGCCGATGCGCAGGCCAAGGCCCCAGGCATGGCCGCCATCCATCCGGGCCACTTCGCGCTTCTCGCCACTGGGGCCGACACCCAGCGGCGTATCGCCCAGTTTGGAGTAGTTGATGCCCGTGGTCACTTTCATGCGGTCCTGCGTATAGACCGCCGCCAGCGTCACGCCCTTGCGCCCGTTGGTGGGGGCCAGCGGCGATACGGTGTCGCCCTCGCTGGGTTCATAAAGGAACGAGACCGAGCCCGACCAGTTGTCATTGAACTTGCGCCCGACCCCGATCGTATAGGTGGTGGTATCGGCCAGTTCGACCAGGGGCGCGCCGTTTGGCAGCGGGAAGACCGCGTTGTCGACCACGAATTCGGACCATTTCACCCAACGGATCGAGCCGAAGACAAGCGTATTGGCGGCCACGCCGGTCTGGCCTTCCAGCACCCAGCTGCGCGGGGTCTTGACCTCATGCTTGGCGTCCGAGATCGTCGCCAGCCCGCGATAGCTTTCGTGCATCTTGAAGTCATGGGTGATGGGCGAGTTATAGGTCAGCGAGATGCGCGCCGCGATATCGGGCCGCTCATAGGCGATACCCGCGACCCAGCCAAAGCCAAGCGTGCCGTCGATATCCAGATCATAGCCCGAGACGCCGGTTCCCGTCGTCAACTCGCCCCCGTAGCCCGGACCGCGCAAGGACACGCTGCCATCGGCATAAGAGCCCCGCAGACCGCCGTGGAACGAGACGTTGTTTTCCATCTTGTAGCGCAGAAGCGCGGTATAGGTCGTCGAATTGATCGTGACCTTGGTGCCCCCCAGAACCGGCGAGCCGCCATCCTCGGCCACCGGATAGGCGACATCCGCGCCGAAAGGCTGTTCAAAGATGATGGCTGCCGACAGGGCGTCACTGAACTGGTGCTTATAGGCCAGCCCGACAAAACCATAGCCGGAAGCCACGTCCCCGGTGGCGAAGCCCATGATGTCGCGGCCCGTGACCTTGGGCGAGACGCCGCCAAAGCTCAGTTCGGCGTAGTTGCCCTGTTCGTAAAGGATGCCCAGAGATTGCGGGGCGCGCTCGATCCCGCCCGCGAATACAGGCGCGGCACCAAGCAGAAGTGCGGCGGCGGTGGTGCCGATGGTCGTTTTTTTCATGATGTCCTCCCTTAAGCGATGCGGTGCTCCGCAAGGCCCTGTTGAAGCAGGCTATACGTTGCGCATCACGAATCAATCACATGGGCGTCATGACGTGACGTCGGATTTCGTTGCCATCGCGTCATCGTGTCGCTTCTGCAACGCTTGAGTGACGCGCCCGCCCGGTCCAGACTGGGGCAGCCCATGACAAAGACAGGACGATGCGCCAGCTTCCCAGATTCGCCCCGCTACGGCAGGCCCCTCGGGGCCGGTTCCGCCGCACGCCGCCAATGATCTTCGCGCCGGTTCTGGCGCTCATGGCGCTGGCACTGGCGCTGATGGCGGGGCAGCGGATCGGGGTTCCGGCGGGGCTTGGCGGCTTTGCCGCAGGTGTGGCGGCGGCGCTGTTTCTGTTCGCGGCCATCGCCTATCTGGCGAAGCTGTCGCGACGCCCGGCGGTGCTGGGGGATGAGCTTGCGGTGCTTCCGGGCCGGCTGGGGGTCGATGCGGGACTGGTGGGGCTATGCCTGTCGGGCGCGCTTCTGGCCGGCTTCGCGCCGCTGGCGGGAAAGCTGGCGCTGATCGCGGGGCTTCTTGCGCTGGCGGCGGTGGTGGTGTTCGACCTTGCCCGCGCGGGCGAACATTCCGCCCCCGCATGGCAGCTTCGCGTCACCGCGCTTCTGGTCGCGGCGGCGGGCGCGGGCATGCTTGGCTGGCCCGGCCTGGGGCGGGTGCTGATCTGGCCCGGCGCGCTGGCGGCGGTGGTTCTGGCCGCGCTCAGCCTTGGGCAGATGCGCCGCCGTCGCATGCCGGTGGTGCTTCTGCCGCTGATGGCGCTGCATCTGGCGCCGGTCGCGGCTTTCGGTGCCGCTGCGGCGATTCTGGACGCGCCCTTGCAGCAGCAGGCTTACGGGCTGTCGCTGGCGGGGCTGATCCTGCTGCCGGTCTTTGCATGGCGGGCGGGAACGGGGCTGTTTCTGGTCCTGCTGACCATCCCGCTGTCGCTGGCCGCATGGCAGTTCTGCGCGCTTGCCGCCGCCAATCCGGGCAATGGCCTGCTTGGCGCGCTTGCGCTGATCATCCTTGCGCTGGCGGCGGGGGTGTCGATCCCGGCGAGTTTCGCCACGCTGCGGGACTGGGCGGGCGGGCGGCTGGCCACGCGCAGCAATGCCGCCATCGCCTGAGCCGGGCGGTTCGCGCAAAGCAAGGCAGCCATGCGCCGCCAAGGGCTGGACAATCCCCGCCCGAGGTGAAAAGGGGAACTGCCAAACGAACCCCGAAAGGATTGCTGCCATGCAGATTCGTGAGGCCCTTACCTTCGACGATGTTCTTCTGGTTCCGGCGGCGTCCAGCGTCATGCCCTCGACCGCGGATGTGACCACGCGCGTCACCAGAGGGATCAGGATGAACATCCCCCTGGTCAGTTCGGCCATGGATACGGTGACCGAAAGCCGCATGGCGATTGCCATGGCGCAGGCGGGCGGGATCGGCGTCGTGCATCGCAACCTGACCATCGCGCAGCAGGCCGATGAGGTCCGCCGCGTGAAGCGTTTCGAAAGCGGTATCGTCTATAACCCGATCACGCTTTCGCCCGATCAGACGCTGGCCGATGCCAAGGCGCTTCAGGACCGCTACAATGTCACCGGTTTTCCGGTCGTCGATGGCGCGGGCCGGGTGCTGGGCATCGTCACCAACCGCGACATGCGCTTCGCCAGCGATGACAAGACCCCGGTAAAGGCGATGATGACCGCCGATAATCTGGCCATCCTGCGCGAGCCCGCCGACCGCGCCATGGCCATCGCCATGATGAAGGAGCGCCGGATCGAGAAGCTTCTTGTCACCGATGGCCACGGTCATCTGACCGGGCTTCTGACCCTGAAGGATACCGAGAAATCCGTTCTCAACCCGCTGGCCTGCAAGGATGATCTGGGCCGGCTGCGGGTGGGTGCTGCCTCGACCGTGGGGGATGAGGGTTTCGCGCGTTCCCAGGCGCTGGTCGAGGCGGGCGTCGATATGGTCGTCATCGACACCGCGCATGGCCATTCCGAGGGCGTGGCCCGCGCCGTCGCGCGGCTGCGCGCGTTTTCCGGTGATATCCAGATCGTCGCGGGCAATATCGCCACGGGGGCCGCGGCCGAGGCCCTGATCCGTGCCGGCGCCGATGCCGTCAAGGTGGGGATCGGGCCGGGCAGCATCTGCACGACGCGCATCGTCGCGGGCGTGGGCGTGCCGCAACTGACTGCGATCATGGATGTTGCGGCGGCGGCGGGCGATGTGCCGGTGATCGCGGATGGCGGCATCAAGTTCTCGGGCGATTTCGCCAAGGCCATTGCGGCGGGCGCAAGCTGCGCCATGGTCGGCAGCGCCATCGCGGGCACCGACGAATCGCCGGGCGAGGTCATTCTTTATCAGGGCCGCAGCTTCAAATCCTATCGCGGCATGGGCAGCCTTGGCGCGATGGCGCGCGGCTCGGCCGATCGCTATTTCCAGAAGGACGCGGCCACCGACAAGCTGGTCCCCGAAGGGATCGAGGGGCAGGTGCCCTATAAGGGCGCGGTCAGCGCGGTCATTCACCAGATGGTCGGCGGCCTTCGCGCCGCCATGGGCTATACCGGCAGCGCCACCGTGGATCAGATGCGCGGCGGCTGCGAATTCGTGCGCATCACCGGGGCCGGGCTGAAGGAAAGCCATGTCCATGACGTGCAGATCACGCGGGAATCGCCGAACTATCGGCTGGGCTAGGCGGCAAGCCCATAAATCACCCCCGTCCTTCCCTTTTTCCGGGCCGGGGCTGCGGCGTTTTCGCGCGGCACCGGGATGCGCCAAAACATGCGCGCGCCCGATCTGCACCTTGTTCACCGGCTGAAAGGCAGGCATCCTTTCGGGGTGATCCTGAACGGGCAGCCGGGCAGGGGGCAGATCGCCTTCCAGCCTGACACGGCCCCGGATGATGATCGCAGCGCCGTGCCGGCACGGGTGATGGCGCGCATTGATCCAGACAACCGCGCGGCGGTCTGCCCGTCCGTGCATGATGCGCAAGGACATATCGTGACGACCGAGCCTCAGGCAGTGACCGCATCGCTTACCTCTTCGGCTATCTTTCTGGTGCTTACGGTGAATGACACCGAGGCGGCGACCCGGGCGGTGCAGGACCTTCTGGCCGATCTGGCCGGGCTGGTGCGCGCCACCGGCTTTCGGCGCCCCTCGGGCGAACTGTCCTGCGTGACCGGCATCGGTGCGCGCGTCTGGGGGCGGCTTTTCCCCGGCCCGCGCCCGCGCGAACTGGCCCCTTTCGACGCGATCGAGGGCGTGCATCTGGCCCCCTCGACGCCGGGCGATCTGCTGTTTCATATCCGGGGAACGGCGGTCGATATGTGCTTCGAGCTGGAAACCCATATCCTGAACCGCCTGGCCGGGCATGTCGTCGTCATCGACGAGACGCCGGGGTTCCGGTATTTCGACAGCCGCGATCTGCTTGGCTTCGTCGACGGCACCGAAAACCCCGTCGGCCCCGCGCGCGAGGCCGCCGTGCTGATCGGTGACGAAGACCCGACCTTCGCTGGCGGCAGCTATGTCATCACCCAGAAATATCTGCACGATCTGGCGAAATGGGATGCCATCCCGACCGAGCAGCAGGAACGCATCATCGGGCGCAGGAAGCTGTCGGATGTGGAACTGCCCGATGCCGAGAAGCCAGGCTATGCGCATAACGTGCTGAACGTGATCGAGGATGAAGACGGCAACCAGCTTGATATCCTGCGCGACAACATGCCCTTCGGCAGCCCCGCCTCGGGCGCGTTCGGCACCTATTTCATCGGCTATGCCCGCAGCCCGAGCCGAACGATCCGCATGCTCAACAATATGTTCATCGGCCTGCCGCCGGGCAATTACGACCGTATCCTTGATGTCTCGACCCCGGTGACGGGCACGCTGTTCTTCGTGCCCCCCGCCGATATGCTGGAACGCGCCGGTCAGGTCGCGCCACCGTCTGAAGCGGCACCTGAACCCGAACCCGCCCCCGCCCCCACCCCCGCCACGCCTGCCGCCTCGCTTGGTATCGGATCGTTGAAAGGAAGCTGACATGGATAATCTTCACCGCGCACTTGCCCCGATCAGCGCGCCCGCATGGGAAGAGATCGAGGCAGAGGCCCGGCGCACGCTGCGCCGTTATATGGGCGCGCGCCGCGTCGCGGATCTTTGCGGCCCTGCGGGTTACGATCATTCGGCGGTCAATCTGGGCCGCTGCGTCGATATCGTCAGCGGGTTCGAGGGGGTCCAGACCGCGCAGCGCCGGGTGCTGCCGCTGATCGAGCTGAAAGTGCCCTTCGCCCTGTCGCGTGCCGAAATCGACGCGGTGGCGCGTGGCGCGGACGACCCGGACCTTCAGCCGCTCAAGGATGCGGCGCTGAAACTGGCCGTGGCCGAAAACCGGATGGTTTTCGAAGGCTTCCCCGCAGCCGGGATCGAGGGGATGCGCAAGGCCACATCGAACGACCCCGTGGTGATGCCCGAAGCGCTGGGTGATATGCCCGAAACGGTGGCCCGCGCCGTCGATATGCTGCGCGAGGCCGGGGTCGAAGGACCATATGCGCTGATCCTCGGCGATGATGTCTATGCCCGCGTGATGGGCGGCGCGGACGAGGGCTATCCGCTGCGCGACCATATCCGCAAGCTTCTGGACAAGGATGTGATCTGGTCGCCCGGCCTGACTGGCGGTGTGGTGCTGAGCCTGCGCGGGGGCGATTTCGCGCTTCATATCGGGCAGGACGCGGCCATCGGCTATGACAGCCATGATGCCGATCGGGTCTCGCTTTATTTTCTGGAAACCGCCGCCTTCCGGCTGGTCACGGCCGAGGCGCTCGTGTCGCTGACAGGCTGATCGCCATGGGCTGGCTTGGTGCGCTGCATCTTCTGATCGCCGCCAGCGTGGGCATGCGTATCCTGCTGCGCCCGAACCGGACGCCGGATTCGCGCGCGGCATGGCTTCTGATCGTGATCCTGCTGCCCCTTGTGGGGGCGGTGCTTTACGTGCTTCTGGGCGAGACCGATATCGGCGCGCGCAGGTTGGCCCGGCTCAGGCGGATCGAGGCGGAATTGCCCCCCGCGCCCCCGCTGCCAAAGGCGCAGATCGCCGAGGGGCTGGATCAGGTCTTCGCGCTTGGCCGCTCGGTCAGCCATTTCGCGCCCCTTGGCGGCAATCAGGCCGAGCTTCTGCCCGAAGGGGTGGCCGTCACCGAACGCATGATCGCCGATATCGATGCCGCCCGCGACCATGTGCATGTGCTTTTCTATATCTGGCTGGATGATGATGTGGGGCAGGCCTTCGGGCAGGCCCTGATGCGGGCGGCGGCGCGCGGCGTGACCTGCCGGGCCATCGTGGACGGTCTGGGCAGCCGCGCGCTGACGCGAAGCCGGCTTTGGGCTAAGATGGGGCAGGCGGGGGTGAAGCTTGCCGTGGCGCTCAGGCCCGGCAATCCTTTCCTGCCCTGGCGCTATGGCCGGATCGACCTGCGCAATCACCGCAAGATCGTCGTGATCGATCATGTCATCACCTATTGCGGCAGTCAGAACTGCTGCAATCCGAAGTTCTTCCCCAAGCAGAAATACGGGCCATGGGTGGATGCGGTGATGCGCTTTACCGGACCCGTCGCGCGGCAGAATCAACGCCTGTTCTGCACCGATTGGGCCGAGGCCTCGGACGAGGGGATCGGCGCGCTGCTTGACGCCGCGCCGCCGCCGCCGGACCCCGCGCCGGGGGGCTTTGTCGCACAGGTCATCGCCACCGGGCCGACCGCGCGGGTGATGGCCATGCCGCAGGCGTTTTCAGGCGTGATCGATGCCGCCCGTGACGAGGTGATCATCACGACCCCCTATTTCGTGCCGGACGGGGCGCTTTTATCCTCGATCTGCCGGGCGGGCTGGCGCGGGGTCGATGTGACGCTGATCGTTCCGGCCCGCAATGACGATTTCGCCGTGGCGGCGGCCAGCCGCAGCTTCTATCAGAACCTGCTGGCGGCGGGCGTCAGAATCCATGAATTCGCCCCCGGCCTGCTGCACACGAAATCGATCACCGTTGATGGGGTGCTGGTGCTGATCGGCTCGGCGAATATGGACCGGCGCAGCTTCGATCTGAACTATGAAAACAATATCCTGCTGGCCGATCACGCCCTTGCCGAGGCCATGCGCACACGCCAGCAAAGCTATATCGCGCGCAGCCGCGAGGTCACGATGAACGAGGTTGCGCGCTATTCCATCCCGCGCCGGCTGTGGAACAACGCGCTTGCCATCGCCGGGCCATTGCTGTGATCGCGCGCCCGCATGGCGATCACCGCCGGGCATGGCGACGTTGACCGGGGCGCAAATCTGCCGCAAGATCAGATCGGTTATAAAGCGGTCCAGCAGATGTGCCAGATCTTTGCCGGGCAAGACCCGGATCGATATGAAAGCCAGACCCGGCGGCTGCGGCTGAACGGGCAATCGACCTCGATCCGGCTGGAACGGGCCTTCTGGCGCATCCTTGACCGGATCGCCGCGACCGAGGGGCTCAGCACGCCGGGCTTCATCTCGAAGCTGCATTCCGAAGTGCTGGAACGCCATGGCGAGGCGAAGAATTTCACCTCGCTTCTGCGCTGCACCTGCACGATCCATCTGGGCGAGCTGGACGCAGCCGAACCCCGCCAGATCGCCGCCGAATAGCTGTAGTATCCCCTTACTACCCGCGGCACTGACGGCCTCGTTATCCTGAACCCTCAACCGGCATGAGGGAAAAGATGGCGAAATATATCCATTCCATGATCCGCGTTCTGGACGAGGCCCGTTCGGTCGCTTTCTACGAGGCCTGTTTCGGGCTTCGGGTCGTCGAACGCCTGGATTTCGACGGTTTCACGCTGATCTATCTGGCCAATGAGGAAAGCCGGACCGAGTTGGAACTGACCGTCAACAAGGACCGGACAGAGCCTTACGACCTTGGCGACGGCTACGGGCATGTGGCCTTTTCGGTCGCGGATCTGGACAGCGAACATGCGCGCCTGACCGAAGCGGGTTTCAGCCCCCGCAAGCTGGTCGATTTCGCGCCCGGTGGCACGGTGATCGCGCGGTTCTTCTTCATCGCCGATCCCGACGGCTACCAGATCGAGGTCTTGCAGCGCGCCGGACGCTATCTCTGAGCGCAATAAAATCCTGGGGAGGAGAAAACATGAAACACCACAGATCAAAGGGAATGACGCGGCGCGCGCTTCTGGCGCGGGCGGTCTCGGCAACGGCGCTGACGGTGATCGGGGCGGGCTTCATCGCCGCGCCCGACGCCACATGGGCGCTGGAGGTCAGCACGGTCAGCCCGCATGAGATGGCGACGCTTTTGCAGATGGCGCGCGATATCTACCCCCATGACCGGATCGGCGACCGCTTCTATGCGCTGGCGGTCAAGGGCTACGACACGCCCGAACAGCAGCAGGCCGTGGCCGACGGCATCGCGGCCCTTGACGCGGCGGCGCGTGCGGCAGGCTTCGACAGCTACCTTGCCACCGGCTGGGAGGCAGACCGCGTGGCGATCCTGCGCAGCATCGAGGATACGCCCTTCTTCCAGACCGTGCGCGGCGGGCTTGTGACCGGCCTTTACAACCAGAAAGAGGTCTGGCCGATCTTCGGCTATGAGGGCGAATCCTATTCGGAGGGCGGTTACATCGACCGTGGCTTCGACGATATCGACTGGCTGTAAGGGGGGACGGATCATGGCGAATGCAGCGAAATTCGATCTGACCGACGACAGCGTGGTCGTCATCATCGGCACCGGCGCGGGCGGGGGCGTGCTGGCCAACGAACTGGCGCAGAAGGGCGTGAAGGTGGTCGCGCTGGAAGCCGGCGGGCGCTATCTGCCCGATGATTACATCAATGACGAATGGGACAGTTTCGGCCAGCTTGCCTGGACCGATCCGCGCACGACCTCGGGCGACTGGCGCGTGGCCAGGGATTTTTCCGGTCTGCCGGCCTGGATCGTCAAGGCGGTCGGCGGCACCACGATCCACTGGGCCGGTGCGTCCCTGCGCTTTCAGGATCACGAATGGAAAGGGCTGAGCACCTATGGCGCGGTCGAGGGCGCGACCCTGCTGGACTGGCCCATCGACGCCGCCGAAATGGCCCCCTGGTATGACAGGGCCGAGGCCAGGCTGGGCGTGACCCGCACCGGCGACCGCCCCGGCCTGCCCGGCAACAATAACTTCATGGTCTTTGAAAAGGGCGCAAGGGCGCTTGGCTATCAGGATGTCCATACCGGGCGCATGGCGATCAATGCCGCCGATTACGATGATCGCATGGCCTGCCAGCAGACGGGCTTCTGCTTTCAGGGCTGCAAATGGGGGGCGAAATGGTCCTCGGCCTATACCGACATCCCGCGCGGCGAGGCGACCGGAAATCTGGAAGTGCGCGAGAACGCGCAGGCCGCGCGCATCCTGCATGACGATACCGGCCGCGTCACCGGCGTCGAATATTTCGACAAGGATGGCCAGTTGCAGATGCAGAAGGCGCGTGTCGTCTGTGTGGCGGGCAACAGTTTCGAAAGCCCGCGGCTGCTGCTGAACAGCCATTCCTCGATGTTCCCGAACGGGCTTGCCAACCGCTCGGATCAGGTCGGGCGCAATTACATGCGCCACACCACCGGCTCGGTCTACGGGATTTTCGAGCGGCCGGTGAAGATGTGGCGCGGCACGACCATGGCCGGGATCATCAGCGACGAGGCAAAGCACGACCCCAGCCGGGGCTTCGTGGGCGGCTATGAGCTGGAGACGCTGGCCCTGGGGCTGCCCTTCATGGCGGCCTTTCTTGATCCCGGCGCATGGGGGCGCGAATTCACCACCGCGCTTGATGCCTATGAGAACATGGCCGGGATGTGGATCGTGGGCGAGGATATGCCGCAGGCCACGAACCGCGTCACGCTTTCGGATGTGACCGACCGCTTCGGCCTGCCGGTGGCCAATGTCAATTTCACCGACCATCCGAACGACATCGCCATGCGCAACCATGCCTACGGGGTGGGGCAGGCGATCTACAAGGCGGTCGGCGCGACCCGGACCCTGCCGACGCCGCCCTATCCCTCGACGCATAATCTCGGCACCAACCGCATGTCCGAGCGCCCCGAGGACGGCGTGGTCAACAAATGGGGTCAAAGCCATGATATCGCCAATCTCTTCATCAGCGACGGCAGCCAGTTCACCACCGGGGCGGCGGAAAATCCGACGCTGACCATCGTGGCGCTGGCAATCCGTCAGGCCGATCATATCGCTGGCCAGATGGCGGCGGGTCAGCTTTGACCGAAGGCTGCGGGCTGCCGCATTGGCCGCCCGCAGCCCGTCAGGGCGCCGTCAGCCGCCCGAAGGTGGGGTAGCTTTGCCCGGCATTGCCGGCGCTGACATAACCCAGCTTCCGCCCCGCCTCATAGGGATCGCCATTCCGGTAGGCGTCGGCGTGGCATAGGGTAAGGTAGATATTGGTCATCCCCTCGCTTGCGCCGCCGACCGATGCGGGGTCAAGAAGCAACCAGCCCTGCGTGTCATCCAGAAAGGCCGGGCGCTTCATCGAACAGAAGAATTGCGTGTGGCTGGCTTCGTCCCAGGCATCGCTGTCGGGGGTCGCCAGATCGGCGTAATCGGGGCCGTCTTCTTGCAGATGCGCGGACATATGGCTCATTCTGACGCGCAGGCGCGATCCTGGAATGGCGGCAGAGCCTGTGCCGATCTGCTCGACCGTTTCGGCCCGGACCCACCAGCAGCCGTCCATATGGCAGCGGCCCCGGATGACCAGGGGCAGATCGCCCGGCTGGCTGAAACCGGCCCGGGTCGTGCTGCGTGCGGTCTCAGCCGCCCGGACGCAGATCGTCACCGCCTGGCCAATCCAGCAGGCCGGGTCGCGTGCAGAGCGGTTGGCCGCGCCGAGGCTTTGCCCGTCGCTGCGGATTTCGCCGATGCCCGGCCGCAGCACATCCAGCGACAACCGGGTCGCGCCGGCAAAGCTGCGCCCGTCATTCATGGTGATATCGAAACTGCCGCCCTTGCGCGCCCGGAAATCGCAGGCACCCTCGATCCGCTCGCCACCGATCCCGATCTCGCAACGGGCCTCGCGGGCCATGCCGGGTGCCGCAAACGCCAGCAGGACGAGGACCGAAAGGGCAGGGGTGAGATGTTTGCTCATGGCGCGCTCCGATCAGGTGGCGTCAGTCTAGGCGTGGTGTGTGCGATTGCAATGGGCGGGGGCTATGCCTTTCCGGTCAATGCGGAACCTGCCGGCACCAGCCGACCACCATACGCCGCCAGCAGCCCATCCAACCGGTCCCGGACTGCGCGATCAGGATGGCGCGGGGGCATGCCGGGCGTCTTCGGGGGGCAGGAATGTGCAGGACAGATGAGCGCGAAGCGGACCGGCGTGACACGGATGTTCGGAAAGGGAAATCACCATCGGTGAAAACGATCCGGTGCCGCGCCATACCCAGCTTGCCAGCGTGATCCGGGAAGCGGTGCGTCACGGTGATCTGAAACGGCGCGACGCCCTGCCGTTCGGGCGCGGGCCTGTTGCGTATCTCTGTATGCAAGGCGCTGGAATTGCTGGCCGTGGAAGTGGCTATCATGCCGGTTTGGCTGGGGGTGACGTCGACCAGATCCGCGATTCCCTTGACAAGGCGCAGAGGGCGCAAAACGGCCTTCCCGAAAAGACGCTTCAGCGCATACAGGCTGTCGCCTGCCCGCGTTCGAGGCGAACGGCTGAATTGCCAGAAGCACGAGCCCGCCCCTTATATCGAGCGCCTTTCGCACTCGGCAACCGGCCAGCCCATCGATTTCACGCGATCCTGCCCCCGGGGCGATCACTATGATTTTCTGGCTGGACTGGTGCGGCAGGTCTTGTGGGTTTCTTCTATGGCCTGATGGCATGGATCCTTTCAGAAAGCTGCCAAATCCAGAGCGGTATCGCCGTCAATGATCAGCCCTGTTGCAATACCGCTTGCCAAAAAGCCGCGCGTCGCGTCAAGTTTGCTGCGCCCGGCGACAAGTGCGACAGTAGCGATCTTTCGTAAATCCCTCAGCCCAAGCCCAATGGTCCGATGATTCAATGGATGATCCACAGCCTCACCGGCTGCGTTGAAGAACAGACCATTCGTGTCACCGACGGCCCCGCATTCGCGAAGTTCGGATAGCTCCTGTCCGGTAATCATATTCTGCCTGCGCAGTAAGGAGCTTTCGCATAGTTCGCCTAACGAGATATAGGCCGTTGTCGCGGCCTTCGCCAAACTCAAGGCGTGCTTGACTGATTGTTGCGAAATGAGCACTTCACGCGCTTCAGCGGTATCCGCGATAAAGGGGACGGGCAGGAAAAAACCTTCGCCTCCCGAGGTTTTGGCAAGTGAGTGAACGACCTCAAACGGATTATAGGCTGAGTTTGCCGTCAAGGATCCCATCAGGCTGATGAATTTGGCTTTGGGTGCACTGACCCCCGCCATTTGCAGGGTCATCTGTTCCAGCGTTCGGCCCCATCCGGTGCCTATCACGGCTTGCGGGAATTCGGACAGATGCCGACGCAAGTGGGATGCGGCTGCTGTGCCAACCGCACGGAAGGCGAATGCGTTCAGCAAAGAAGCATGTTGCTGTGGCTCTGTGTCAAGGCGCAACGCGGGCGTGCAGAGACAAAAATCCAGCCCATATTTGGTGCGGATCGCTTCCTCGACCGGCAAGAGCCCGACGTTCGACGGGTTGATCGTGATGCTGACAAGGCCCGCATCACGTGCATCCGAGAGCAGTTTATTAACCCGCGCCCGGGTGGTGCCAAGTCGCTTGGCCGTGGCCTCCTGATTCAGTCCGCCCACATAGTAAAGCCAGGCGGCGCGTGCCATGACAACATCATCTTCCTGCATTTCGCTTCCGATCATCTGTATCCGGCTCCTATCCTGTCCCACATCGTGACAAATGTCACGCATGTTGACAGTTGTAATTACGCGTCGCATTATTGAACTGCCGGATGAGGACCGGCGAATCAGGTTCCAGCACGATACTTTCCGATAGCTGGCCAAGGGAGGGTTTTGCAGATGAAGAACCGGATTTCCGGTGTTGCGATTGCATGTTCGATCGCATCGTTGCTCGGTGCCGCTGGAACGGCAAGCGCGCTTAATGTCGCCATGGTGCATTCCAATGCCGCCGCCCAGTCTGACCAGCGGACCAAGGCTGGTTTTGAGGCGTGGATCGTGGAAAATGGCAAGACCGACTGGAATGTCAGCTATCTTGACAGCGGCGGCTCGGGCGAGGCAACCGCGTCAAATATTCAGGATGCGGCAAGCCGCGGGGTCGATGTGATCGTCATGACGATGGCGGATCTTCGCGCCAGTCGCGCAGCGCTTGAGGCAGCCAGGGAAGCCGATATCCCGGTCTTTGCTGTGGATTCCGGCTATGTGGACGGGATTCTGGTTGATGTCACGACCAACAATTGGGCGATGTCGTCGGATGTTTCAGTCTATTTGCTGGATCAAATGGGTGGCGAGGGAAATCTTGTATTCCTCCGCATGGCCGAGCATCACGGCACGCGCAAGCGTGGCGATGTCATGGCCTCGGTCCTGAAGGAGTATCCGGGCGTGAAGGTCCTGGCCGAGCATAATATCGACTATAATGCGTTCTTCGAGGACACATCGCGCACGATGGAGGATTACGCTGCCCGTTTCGGGGCCGACATAAATGCAGTCTGGGCACCTTGGGATGAGCCCGCGCAGGCGGTCGTAAACGTTCTGAACGCGCAAGGCCTGGCCGATGTCAAGGTTATTGGCATCGACGGCCATCCTCAGGCCGTGGCCGAGGTCTGCAAGCCCGAGAGCCAGATGATAGCCACCGTGGGTCAGCCTTTCGAACAAATGGGCGGTCAGGTCGCAGAGTGGATACAAGCAATCATCGTTGACGGAAAGCCCGCGGCTGAGGTTATCCCCACCAAGACCGTCTATATGGATGCCCCGCTGATCACCAAGCAGAACTGCCAAGAATACATGCAGTAATTGCGGCGGTTCGGGGAAACCTAGCTGGGCAGCTCGCTGCTGCCCAGTCGACGCTTTCTGCGAAGGGAAGAGCCATGGATATTCGCCTGACGGACATTGTGATGCAGTTTCCCGGCACGCGTGCGCTGGATAACGTCAGCGTTACGTTTCACAATAATGAGGTTCATGGCCTCATCGGCGAGAATGGTGCAGGCAAGTCCACTTTGGTCAGTATTCTGGGTGGAAGCCTGCGGCCCACCAGCGGGCAGATCGCAATTGGCCCAAAGACGGTCCGACTGACATCGCCCCATGATGCGCTGATCCAGGGTATCGCCCATGTAAGCCAGGAAGGTAGCCTTGTTCCGGGCCTGAGCGGGGCAGAGAACATCCTTCTAGGCCATGAGCCAAAACTTGCGGGCTTGGTTATTCGCAAAGGAGCATTGCGTAGGCAGGCGTCAGAATTACTGACGGAGTGGTTTCCCAAGGTCTCGATTGACCTTGGCCGTCCGGTCGCGGAACTACCGATGGCTGACCGCAAGGTGATAGAGATCGTTCGTGCGCTGCGGGGCAGCCCCAGGATTGTCATTCTGGACGAACCGACCGCGACCTTGCCCGCCCGCGAAAAGGAACAGCTTGGACAGATCATCCGCTCACTTCCCCAACGCGGGGTGGGCGTTGTGTTGATCAGCCACTTCCTTTCAGAAATCAAGGCCTTGTCCGACCGCATTACCGTCTTGCGCGACGGCCAACATATCTGTTCATTACCCGCAGGCGAGTTGTCTGAGGATCAATTGATCGAACTTATGCTGCGCCGGGCCGGTGGCACGCAGTTGCGATCTGCCGCATCTAAGGTGAAGGCCGATGCCAAAATGGTCTTGGACGTGCGCGACTGGCATGTCGGGGCTGTTCATGTCCCTCATTTCAATCTCCGTGCCGGCGAAATAGTGGGGCTTATCGGACTAACAGGAGCAGGACATTTCGGATTTGCCCGCTCGCTTCACAACCCTGCCGGTGCCCGCTGTCTGGCGCTGGTTGTGGACGGGAAGCCGGTTGAGCCCGGCCCGCCACGGAGGATGCAGTCCGCCGGCATCGCGTTGGTCCCCGATCACCGAATGGAATATGCGCTGATCGGCGACTGGTCACTACGCGAGAACCTGTCGATGGTTCACCCCGGTCACGGCACCATTGGCGGCGGCATCCTGTCGTTGCGGCGTGAAGAAGCTGAAGCCAGCCGCATCATGAAGCTGATGAATGTAAAGGCGCATTCCTCGCGCCAACTACTGCGAGAGCTTTCGGGTGGCAACAAACAGAAGATATCAATCGGCAAATGGCTTTACGGTGCTTCCGATCGCTACCGCGTGATGATCTTCATCGAGCCAACCGAGGGCGTTGATATCGGTGCCAAGGCCGAGATTTACGCAGAGATGCGGCGACTTGCCGCCCAAGGTGCGGGTATCATCATCGCGTCCTCCGACCTTCTGGAAATTGAGGCTGTGACGCATCGCGTCATTCCCTTCGTCCGACAAAGACTGGGACCAGAAATTTTGGCTGCCGATTTCTCGGAAAACACTTTCATCACCGCCATCTCCGGAGCCGCCGCATGAGCGACAAGACCTCTGGCATCGCGCGCCACGATATGGTGCTGGGCATTATACGTAAGGATTACGTTCAACGATACAGCACCCTTGTCGTGCTGATAGTGATGTTTCTCGCCTTCAGTCTGGCCGTGAACCGCTTTCTGACGACGCAGAACCTGTTGAACATCGCGCAGCAGATATCGATGCTGACCATCGTCGGTGCGGGGCTGACCTTCGGGTTCGCTGCTCGCGAAATGGATCTGTCGGTGGGCTACACCGTCGGTCTGGCAGGTGTGCTCGTGCCCCTGCTGCTGGTCGCGGGAACGCCCCTGCCGCTGGCGCTTCTGGCTGGGTTGGGTGCCGGCCTTGCAGTCGGGTTGATGAACGCCTTTTTCGTTACTATTATCGGGATTCCCTCGCTGATTGCGACACTCGCCTCGGGCTCGATCCTGTTCGGCATCAATTTCCTGATGACGGGAGGGCGCGCGATATATGGTGGCCTGCCGGCAAGCTATCTGTGGCTGGGGCAAGGCAGGGTTCTTGGTGTTCCGGTTCTGGCTTTTTTCATGCTTGGCGCAGTCGCCCTAGCCTGGTTTGTGATGGAGCGGACAGTCGTCGGGCGATATATCTATGCGGTTGGCGGCAACCAGAAAGC